>CAZFDX010000160.1:0-3246 GCA_964518325.1 uncultured Alcaligenaceae bacterium
GGCTTTTTGTTCGATACTTACGAACTGCTCATGCTGCCGTTGATCGGTGGGCCTGCCATTGCCGAGCTTCTTGGTGTGCCGGTCAGTAATCCGGTAGTGAGAGAAACCCTCGGCTACATCCTGTGGGCGGCTGCCTTGAGCGGCGGAATTGCAGGATTGCTCGGGGGTGTGTTGATTGATCGGTTCGGCCGCAAAACGGTCATGGTCGGTAGCATTCTGGTCTATTCGCTTTCGCCGGTGGCCGCTGCCTTTAGCACGAACATTTATATGTTCACTTTGTTCCGTTGTGGTACTTTTATTGGGGTCTGCGTCGAGTTTGTCGCAGCGATTACTTGGTTGGCGGAACTCTTTCAGGATAAACGAGCCAGAGAACTGGCGATCGGCTGGACGCAAGCCTTTGCATCCGTCGGCGGTTTGGTTGTGACCGCAGCGAATGTGCTGACCCAGAAATATGCCGATCAGCTTCCTGCGATTCCCGTTCCCGAACCGTTCGATGCCCACGCCTCGTGGCGGTATACTCTCACAACGGGTTTGATCCCTGGTATTCTGATTTTGTTATTTCTTCCTTTTGTTCCCGAATCGCGCGTGTGGCAACAAAGGAAACGAGCAGGGACTTTGGGGCGACCGAAATTCCGTGAACTGTTCGCTCCCGAACTGCGCCGAACCACGATTGTGGCCACGTTGCTTTCGGCCTGTGCATATGCCGCAGCGTTTGGAGCCTTGCAATTGACCCCCACGCAGATCGTTCCGGGGTTACCCAGTTTGAAAGAGCAACAAGAGATTCTCAAACCGCTGCAAGCAAAAGCGGCCGAATTGAATAAGGAGCTGGATGAGCAACAAAAGAAACTCAAAGAGATTCTCCCCACCGTGAACGGACTGGAGGCAATCGTCCTAGAGCGCGATGCCGTTCGGCGGGAGATTCGCAAGATCAATGAAAAGAAAGATCGATTAAAGGCCAGCGGAGACGAGTCGGGGTTGGCAGAACTCGACGAGCGCCTGAAAGCCAATCAAGCAAAACTCTCACCCAAAGGGGGCGAACTGACCAAACGCCTGCAAGAGATAACCGCAGCGAACAAAGAAGCCTATAACGTTGTGATTGAACGAGAACGGATTTTACGAGCACTTGTCGAAAACCGTGCCCAACAAAAAGAAGCCGATGACATCGTTCGATCCAAAGGGAATACGGCCCAATTCTGGCAAGAGATGGGGGGCCTTGCGGGGCGAATTGTTTTGGCGCTGTTGATTGTTGTGATCGCCTCGAAGGGGTTACTGCTCCGCTTGTTCCAGTTTCCCGGATTGATTGCCTTCCCGCTCACTTATTATTATCTGTTCCAACAACAACCCGATCTCTTCGTGTTTGGAGTTTTTCTGTGCGGGATGATGACCGTCGCCCAATTTAGTTACTTCGGCGAGTATCTTCCCAAGGCCTACCCGATCCATTTACGAGGAACCGGTGGCAGTTTCGCCACGAATGTCGGCGGTCGAATGATCGGCACTTCGGCTTCGTTCTTAACCACCTCGATTGTTGCCCCTCTGATGGGCAAATCGTTTGAAACCACCGCCCTAGCGGCTGCGATTGTCGGGGGTTCCGTGTATGCAATGGGTCTGGTGCTTTCGTTCTTCTTACCACAACCCAAAGGGGAATCGCACTAATCCCCAAGTGAAACGATAAACGAAGAACGATTATTGATAAACGATAATCGTTTTTTGAAAAGGTCTCGCCATCGAGTCCATCAGGCCGATCGCTGATTCCCGATCGTTCATCATTCCTTGAGCTTGGGCGTGGCTCAAATCATAAGGTCAATCAAACCTATTTCGGGAAATCGTCTGGAAAAATTCCTTTCCAAATAAGAGAGCGGGTGTTGGATGTGGGAAGCATCACCCGAATCGGCGAACGGTTTTTGATTTGGGAAAATCGCGTGGTTGAGAATCGCATCGGCTGGTTGTTGAATCGACTGACCAACAGTAAGATGATGGAATAACGGTAGATTGTGGCAATCCCTTATTTGGGGTATGGGTTCGTATGAGTTTGGATTCAATCCTCGCCGAAAGGTATTCTCGGCAAACACGGGTTCCGGGTATTGGTAAGGCCGGTCAAGAAAAAATCAGTAACTCCCGTGTTGTGATTTGTGGCTGCGGTGCGTTGGGTACCGTTTTGGCGAATCATCTCGCCCGAGCGGGCGTGGGTTTTCTGCGAATCGTAGATCGGGACTTCGTGGAAGTGAGCAACCTACAACGTCAGGTTTTATTCGATGAATCGGACGTTCTCTCGAATATGCCCAAATCGGTGGCGGCGGCTAACAAATTGCGGGCCGTGAACTCGCATATCACGATTGAACCCGTCGTGGCGGATATCGATCGCACGAACATTCTTGATTTATGTCGAGATGTCGATCTGATTCTGGACGGGACCGATAACTTTGAAGTTCGTTACCTCATTAACGATGCAGCGGTTTCGTTGGGTAAGCCTTGGGTTTTTGGCGGAGCCGTAGGAACCGAAGGTCAAACCATAACGATCATTCCGGGAGAGACCCCCTGTTTGCGTTGTGTCTTTGAGGCGTCGCCCGGTCCGGGAGAAGTAGGGACCTGCGAAACCGCCGGCGTCTTAGGACCTGCCGTGGCGGTGGTGGCTAGCCTGCAAGCCGCCGAAGCGTTGAAAATTTTAGCCGGTAAGAAAGAGGCAATCAATCGGGAATTATTCACTCTCGATTTATGGTTGAACACGTCCCGGCGCATTAAAATTGCTCGGCTACTTGAAAAACGAAATTGCCCCTGTTGCAAACAACGAAAATTTGAATGGCTCGAAGGAGAACACGGAACACAAACCACCAGTCTTTGTGGCCGAAATGCCGTCCAAGTTTCGCAAAAGCGAGCCAGCAAGCTCGACTTCGATTCGTTGGCCAAACAGTTGCAACCCTCTGGTACCGTGAGCTTCAACAAATTCTTGCTCAAATTCCAAGTCAATGATAACGGCAGCGGTTACGAGTTCACCGTATTCCCCGATGGCCGTGCCATTATCAAAGGGACCGACGACACGGAAAAAGCTCGAACGCTTTATGCAAAGTACATTGGTTATTAAGTGAAGTATCGGGTGCCCCCCCCCCGCTGATTCATCGAAACGATGTTGAACGAGTCATGGCACGCAACGGATGCAAGAGCGAAAGATCGTATGCCCCTCGCTGACGAGCCGAATCCCTTTCACCAATCGAAATCGTTTTACCAACCCAAACCCGTTTGCCAACCGTA
>CAZFDX010000161.1:0-8241 GCA_964518325.1 uncultured Alcaligenaceae bacterium
TCGCCTACCCCCTTACAACACGTCTAACCGCCCATGCACGTCCTGCACCACCACCACATCCAGAACCACTGATTATTATGGCGGCATTCTTCTTCTAGCGAACCGGCATGATCAGAAAGTTACACTTCGTAGATGTGCGGCACTGTCAGATGTTTATAAGATACAGTGGTTAGTAGACGTACCGATTTGTTTAAATATCTTCAACACACAGATCGAAGTCGTTATCTCGCTGTCATCCAGATACTCGGCCTGCGGAAATCATTCTGCCGAAGTCTGTTTTGCTCGTGTCGTTGTGCTTTCTGTATCGTCACCAACTTGGGGTGATCTGATTCGTTTATTCACGAACCCGACTCGACCTAGCAACCAACAGACGTCCTCATCATGGCCTCTCCGTTGATCCTACCACTAACTTAGTGTGAGGATTTTCTTCGTGGCGGTTACTCAAGTCCAACGCACCATTGGTGCGCATACTTTATCTTTACAAACTGGCAAATGGGCCAAACAAGCCTCGGGGGCTGTGGTTGTTCAACTCGGTGAAACCCTTGTGTTGGTGACAGCCGTGGAAGGTACTGCTCGACCTGGCGCGGATTTCTTTCCGCTTCAAGTTGAGTATCGAGAAAGAACCCATGCCGCAGGGAAATTTCCGGGGGGCTACATCAAACGCGAAACCCGCCCCACCACTAAGGAAACCTTAACCTCTCGCTTGATCGATCGGCCCTTGCGACCTTTATTTCCAGCCGATTACTTCAACGAAGTGCAAATCATGGCCACGGTGCATTCCGCCGATAAGGAGAACGATCCCGATGTTCTCGGCATGATTGGTGCCAGTGCCGCTTTGCACATCTCTTCAATGCCTTTTACGAAAGTGACCGGCTCCGTTCGGGTCGGGCGGGTCGATGGGCAATTTGTTGTCTTCCCCACGCATTCCCAAATGGAAAAGAGCGATCTCGATCTGGTCGTTTCGGGCACCCGTGATGCGGTCGCCATGATCGAAGGCTTCGCACGCGAGTTTACCGAAGACGATATGCTCAAAGCCATCGAATTTGCTCATGCACAAATCATCGAAATCATTGAGCTAATTGAAGAACTCCGCACGAAAGCAGGGCTGGGCAAGAAACCCAAACCCCCCGAGCCTGAAGCGAACCCCTTGAAAAAAATCTTTACCACCAAACATGCCAAAGAACTCACCAAGCGAAAACTCACCAAGGCCAAGCTCGAACGCTACGCCAAGGTGAAAGAATTCAAAGAGACTCTCAAGGAAACCTATCTCGGGGAAGATTCCAAATACACCGAAAGCCAATTCAACCAAGCATGGAGCTTTCTGGAAGAAAAGGTTTTCCGTGATCTGATCCTCGATGGGAAACGGCTCGATGGTCGGGGCTTCAAAGAAATTCGCCCGCTCCTTTGCGAGGCAGGTGTTCTTCCCAGAACGCATGGCTCGGCTTTGTTCCAACGTGGCGAGACCCAAGCACTCGTCACCGCGACCTTGGGGACCGTCTCCGACGAACAAAAGATCGAATCGCTCGAAGGGGAGTACAGCAAAAAGTTCATGCTCGATTACAACTTCCCGCCGTTTAGTGTCGGTGAATGTAAGCCGATTCGCGGGCCGGGCCGCCGAGAAATCGGGCATGGGATGCTGGCAGAACGGTCCCTGAAAGCGGTTCTCCCTGCTCCGGAAGTTTTCCCTTACACCATCCGCTTGGTCTCCGAAATTTTGGAATCGAACGGGTCTTCGTCGATGGCCTCGGTCTGTGGGGGAACACTTGCCCTGATGGATGCAGGGGTTCCGATCCGCCGACCTGTGGCAGGTATCTCGATCGGTCTGGTGAAAGATGGCAAAAAGGCCCACATCCTCACCGACATTCAAGGCGACGAAGATCACTACGGCGACATGGATTTCAAAGTGGCCGGCACGGGGGTTGGGATCACCGGCATCCAATTAGACCTGAAGATCGAAGGGATCGAAATTCCGTTAATCAAAAGTATATTAGAGCAAGCCAAGGAAGGGCGTAAAGAAATTTTGCGAACCATGCTCACGACCGCTTTGGGCAAGCCCCGTAAAGAACTCAAGAGCACCGCACCACGCCTGTTGACCTTGAAGATCAATCCCGAGAAGATCGGTCTGTTGATCGGGCCGGGTGGGAAAACCATCAAAGCGATTCAAGAATCCACCGGTGCCAAAATCGACATCGAGGATGACGGGACCGTTTACATTGCTCACAGTGACGCAGCCGGTGCCGAAATGGCCAAGTCGAAGGTGGAAGCGTTGGTCGAAGAGGTTCAGGTGGGCAAGGTGTACACCGGAAAGGTCACGGGTATCAAAGAATACGGAGCCTTTATTGAAGTGGTGCCGGGTAAGGATGGCCTTTGTCACGTCTCGGATTTGGCGCATGAGTACATTGCTCGTGCGGAGGACGTGGTTAATGTGGGGGACATCGTTCAAGTCAAAGTTCTCTCGATCGATGAACAAAATCGAATTAAACTCAGCCGCAAGGCCCTAATCCCTGCCCCTGTGGGAGGGGCGGCTCCTCCAGCCAATGCCAATCGGAGCGGAGGTGGAAGCGGATCGCGGGAAGGCGGCGGGCGAGAGGATCGAGGTGGACGCGGGGGACGCAACAACCGTCGCAATTAGGATCGCCGGATAAGGTGAGGCTAAAGCGTCTCTTGGTCTCTCAGTTGCGTTCGTCGGTCTCGGTCGTCGCAATTAGGATCGCCGGATAAGGTGAGGCTTGAGCGAGTGTGAATTGAGCAGGTGAGGCTTGAGCAGCTTGAAAGAGCCGCCGATGTGTGGAATGTGTACCCGTCGCCATCAGGTTCGCCCATCACGGACTTCAAACGGATAACAGATTGCACTTCTCCAATTTCCCAAGGGGCCTCAATCCGACTCGATACCGAGTTTGAACCCCTTCTTCCCTTCTTCCCTCTTTCTTTTCGTTTCTTCCCTGCCTGAGCATGTAACGGATTCCTGATTGACTCAATATCCTCTCTCATTCAAAGGAAAGGAAAACGAACGGAGCGAAATGGAACGAAAAAAATGGGTTACTTTTTGATTTGAGGAATCGGGATCAAAATCGGTTGTAATTTCCCTGTTTCCCGATCCCGAGGAAATTCTAGAAGTTGATCGAGTGTTTCATTCGTTTTCGGATTGACCATTTTGAAACCCGAAAGGGTCTTGAGAACGGGTGCTAAATTGGGGTCATCCGGACCATCGAATTCGCCAACGGTGACTAAACTCGATTTTCGATCGTGGAAGACATAGGCATCGAAACTGGGTTTGATCTTTCGTAAGAAGTTGGCGGTATTCGAGGCCGAAATGGCCGCTGCCTGCAATCCGGTCCCGACGTTATCGACCTTAGGGCCTGCGGTGCTCGAACCATCCCCACCGACGTACTCAAAACTCCCTGTATAGTACCGAACCAGCAGGGTATATTTTTTCTTCAGACCGGCATGGATCAGGCTATAAGGTTCCGAGGCATTGATTTTTTCAATAAAGGCATCGACAACCGGTGCGGGCCGGCCTCCCGTTTTGGCTACAATCGCGGGATTCGCTGCCGCAAAGGCCGTGGCAAATGGATTAATCGCCGTTGTCTTCACTTTCGTACCGACGTTATCTTCGGATTCAATGAAGGAATCGCTGAACTTACTGGGCGGAGTGACCTTCAACCCACGAAGATATTTGGCCATCTCACCGGCGGATTCCATATCCCGAATGGCCCCCTTGGGATGCCCGACGAGAACCACATACTCATCGGGATAATCGGTCATGGGAGCCTTAATCATCCTTCGATCAATCTCGATCCCTTGAGCCTTTTTTTCCTGATAGCGTCGTTCAATCTCGGCTGCGTGGCGTTTCGATTCTTCAATTCGTTTGGCCCAACCCCGCTCGTACAGATACGCGGGCAATTTTAATTCGTTCCGAATCCATTCCGCGAATCCCTCTGCCAGTTTTTTGGCACTGTCCCGATCGATTGCGGTATCTGGCATTTCGCCAATGCGTTCTTTCTCATTCCGAGGGAAATAGCCCCGATAGGTTTTGACAATGACCAAGTAATCGCCATGCTCGGGCTTCAATTCATACTTGTAAGTGGGTTTGGGATCAACCACGACATTCCGTTCGGTGGGAACTTTGTCGATAGGTCGCAGCATGGATTCGACCCCCGGCGGAAGTTTCGAGGCCGGTGCCATCGGTGCCGTGCTCGGCTCAGAAGAACCGACAGGTGTCACGGGTTCGGGCTTGCTGGGTATCGGTGTGGCCCCCGGAATACTAAATTGTGCCGAGCTTGTGCCGACCAGCAACGGAATCGCCACAAGCGAATAGAACCATTTCTGCTTCATATGATCCCCCCATCCGAATCTCTGAGAAGCCTTTGAATATCAACATTGGCCGTGGGAAATACCTCATCCCCCAAGTCGTGTCTAGTCAAATCTCGTTTGAAAAGAGGAGGGTGAATTGAGTTGTAGAAGGCACAGGATTGATCTAGATAAAGCAGAGGATTTAGGAGGTTCCGATTCAATTCGCAATTTGATATTGGGTCTGATCCTCACTCAGAATAAATAACCGCCAGCAGGATTCCTTCAATGAACCGGAATTGATTTCACCCATGTGAACGAATGTCGCGCTCGAGTTTTTCAGGAATATGGGCAAATAAATGAAAGAATTTTGGGATTTGGGAAGCCTTCATCTCGCCTTCAGAAGTCAGAAGAATTTACAAAAAAACGTTTCCCTTTCTGACGAATTCTGGTTAGGATAGCCTTATTCCTCGCCCCCATTGTTTACATTCACTACCCTCCGAGGTTAATCCATGTTTCCTCTTCCCAATCCCAACACAGATAGACGATCGTTTCTGAAAACAACGATTGCCAGTGCGACGGCCCTCACAATCCCGAGTCTCGCCGCCCGAGCCGCAGAACCCGAATTGGGACCGAAACCCCGTTTGGTGAACACCGTTGCCGAAGACCTGATTAAAGAACTCTACTCGGGCCTTGATGACGCTCAAAAGAAATTGGTGGTTAAACCTTGGAACCACAAAGATCGTCAAACGGTGAACCCCAACAAAGCACTCGATAAACTGATTGGTAACGTCTACACCAAATCGCAAGAAGATTTATTGCTGAAGATTGTAAAAGCAATTTGCAGCGGGGAGGATGGCTTCCACCAAATTTCTCGTGCGGGAACTTGGGACGCCTCGAAGAGCTTTGAAAATTGTGGGGCTGATATTTTCGGTGATCCCAGCAAAGGGCAATTCGCCTTCCTACTCACGGGACACCACCTCACGATTCGTTGCGATGGGGATTCGGAACCCGGCGCGGCCTTCGGTGGCCCGATTTATTATGGCCACACCCCCGATGGTTACGATGACAAGAAAAACGTCTTTGCCTATCAAACCCGAGCCGTTGAAAAATTATTCCGCGCCTTAGATGAAAAACAACAAGCGAAAGCCTACGTTCAGAAAACCCCTGGCGAAGGGGCCGGCTCGATCCGACTCAAAGGGGAAAAAGCACCGAAACCCGGTATCAGTGTCAGCGAGCTGAGCAAGGATCAAGTGAAGTTAATGGAAGAAGTGATGCGAACTCTTCTGTCCCCCTATCGTGCGGCCGATGCCGATGAAGTAATGAAGATCATCAAACTCACCGGTGGCATGGAGAAAATTCACTTTGCCTATTACACCGAAGCCGAAGAGGGCTTCAAAACCAGTGAAAAACGTCCTTTCAGTTTCTGGCGTTTAGAAGGGCCGGGCTTCGTGTGGAATTATCGCGTTCTGCCCCACGTTCACACCTATGTTAACATTTCGAGCAAGGTCTAACCTTCTTGTTCCCCTTCTCAATTGATGCATCCCTGAATCGCCCGTAGAACCTTTCATACTCCCTATCTCTGCTCAGTCCGATCGGTGTCTTCACATCGTATTGAGAAATGTACAGGGAAGATGCTTCGTTTGATGCTCGATCGGAGAGAGGCAGATTTTTCCGTTCTTTGCCTGAACGACTCAAATGCGGTTCGTTGGCAGGATGCCCCTCTCTCCGCATAATCTCCTACAACATTTTGATGATAAAGCACATTTTTGATTTTTCTGACCGCTGTCACAATATCATGAAAAGAGAGAAAATCGCCTTTTTTTGAATAAATCCCCTTGTGGGATCAAAGAAGTATGGGTATGGTAGAAATTACAATGCTCATGAGAACCTTGTTATGCCCAATTCCAATCACCATCACGGGAATTTCCATCCCCAATCTGATGAAACACCGCTGAATCTGAATCGTTCTTCAAGTTCTGACACGCGACAGAATCACCATTCCACGTCAACCAAAACGACTCTGCATCGTTGGTGGGATCAGCTGCGAAAATGGTGGGGCCGATTCTCCCATTCCACGACTTCTCATCCAACAACGCCCGCTGTGCCCCCAGAGAATCAGGCTCCAGCCGAACCAGCGAATGCCGCCTCGGCCCCTCATTCTGTATCGATTCTGTCTCCCGATTTATCTTCAAAGACGGGTACTACTTTCTCCATGCTTGGCGCTGCCCGAATTGAAGTCAAGCAGATCGAAACGGTTTCGATTTTTGAGCGGGACGCTCAGAATTCCTCCGCCCCGAACGAAAATTCAGAAAACGAAGCTGATTTGTTCTCGCGGGGGAACGATTCCGAAAATTCTCAACTGAATGACTTTCTCAAAAGTGTTCCGGGTCTTCAGGTGACGAAACTCATTGGCTCCGGTGGCATGGGGATCGTCTTTGAAGCATATGATCGACTGGGGCGAAAGCGAGCTTTGAAAGTCACCCGACCCAACAAACTTTCCGAGCATGTCAAAAAGCGGTTTTTTCATGAAGCCTACGAAATGTCTCAGCTTTCGCATCCGAACTTGGTGCCGATTGTCGATTATCAAGAATGTTTGGGGATTCCCTATCTCGTGATGCCCGAATATGAATCGAGTGTTTCGGAACTGATTAAAAGCGGCCAGCTCAATCAACGTAATGCCGTTCGTCTCTTTTGCGATTCGATCCGTGGCTTGGCCTTTCTTCATGGTCAAGGATATATTCACCGAGATTTCAAACCGGCAAACATACTCGTCGATGAAAAAGGTAACGGGGTCCTCAGCGATTTCGGTTTACTCAAACAGGAATGGAGTGCCGATCTTGAGAAAGCTCGGCCCACTCAGGTGAATGGACAACTGACACCGACCCAAGGAGTCACCGGTACGGTTCCCTATCTTTCTCCGGAAACTTTATGGGACGATTCTCCGAAACCTTCCCCCAAATGGGATATTTACGCAGCGGGCATTAGCTTTTATGAAATGCTCGTTGGCAAACGCCCCCCTGTTTCCGAGAACCCGTATCTTTACCTTGGCAAATCCCGCCTAGAAGCGATTCCTCCCGCTGCTCAATCGGGCGTTCGGGTCCCTAGGGCCTATGAAACCATTATCCACAAGTGTTGCAGAGTCGACACACCGTATCGAAATGCTCAGGACCTCTTACGCGACCTGATCCGTTACGAAAATCGTTGGTATCGTCGGGGATTCTTGGGATTGTGCCTGCTTTTCTTGATGCTGATTGTTTCGTTAGCCATGCTCTGGCCACCGAGTCAACGCCTGAAAGAAGAGTTGATCCCCAATCCTTATAACGAACTGTACAACGAATTGGCAGAAGGAAAAACCGTAGAACTTATTCCCAAACAAGGAATGCCACGGTTTCCCCATCGGGTGATTATTGAAAAAGCCACCGTCCCGACGTGCGATAACGAGTATAAATCCTTCATGATTAAGGCTCCCAATTTCAGCGAAACCTATGTGGAATTGATCCCCAGTTTACCCGCTGGCGATTATCAACTCAGCGGGGAACTCATTTGTTCGGGCCAAGGGGATGTAGGGAGTTATGGGGGAATCTACTTTGGTGGGCATGAAATCCCCTATCAAGAGCGGATGCTGTACACAGCACAAGTCTTACGATTCTGTGATTCGGTTACCTCGCCTCAATCGCCCCGAATTTGTAACTACCATCGCGAAAAAGAGTCCCCGACCATGATCGTTGAAGAAATCGTTGAGAAAACACCTTTTGTTCAACGCGCTCCCGAATGGCGGACCTTTACCATAACGATGAACGCTCAATCCAGCACGGTAGAATTCGACGGACACCTGTTCCAACCTTTGCGCCGGACGGCTCGGCTTCGTGTCGAATTCAACGACCCCCCCATTCTTGTACATTATTCTCATGAAGGCAGTATTGGCTTGATTGCCCATCAGGCCACTAT
>CAZFDX010000162.1:0-2247 GCA_964518325.1 uncultured Alcaligenaceae bacterium
CGGGCCGATATTTACTCGCTCGGGGCGGTGGCCTTTTTCTTACTGACGGGGCACCCCCCCTACGAAGGAGGAACCGTTGCACAAAAATTGATGCGGCATCAATCTGCTGCGATTCCCTCGGCTCGAAGTGAGCGCCCCGAACTTCCCCCGACGCTCGATGCGTTAATCAAACGGATGATGGCCAAAAATCCGGCCGACCGCCCACAAAGTGCCGAAGAGGTTCACTCCTCGTTGCTTCCTTGGGTGACTCCGGTTGATCCTCCCTCGCGGGATGAATTGCCCGCAGCTCGATACTCTCGACATCGAGATATTACCAATTCGCAGGCCTCGACCATTTCGGGGCAGGCCCACCTTCAAACGATGGTCCGACCCGTTTGATTTTATCCGTCCCCGCTGCTTTGGGATTTTATTCGTCCCCGCTGCTTTGGGATGGTTTCCGCTCCATTTCTATTGGATTCGATTGGTCGGATTCACTGCTTGATTCGATTCCAGTACGAAAAGAATCGGTCTTACTTCATTCCATCAACCAGTCTTGGTTCACCCTACTGTACCACAAGAAAAATGGGTCCGTCTAGTTTCAAGCGAAGGTTGCTGCCACCACGCGGGGGCGTTTGGCGAGATCAAGGTAACTGCCAACAATCGTTCCACCGGCTTGCTCAAAAATCATTCGCACGGCAGGCTCTTGGGTGTGGCCGATCTCCACCATAAGAACCCCTTGGGGGGTGAGATAATCCTTGGCGTGAGCCGCTAAGCGACGATAAAACGATAATCCATCGGGGCCGCCCTCCAAGGCCAAGCGGGGTTCATGTTCGCGGACCCCCACATCTAAATCAACAAATTCATCTTGAGCAATGTAGGGGGGATTGCTCACAATCAGATCGAATCGCTCGGTACCAAGCGGGGCCAATAAATCTCCTTGGCGAAAGTCAATGCGTTCGCTTAACCCCAAGTTGGTAGCGTTTTTTTGGGCAATCGCCAGAGCATCGGAAGAAATATCGGTGGCCACGGCCTGCGCCTGCTTGTTATTTTTGAGAATTGCCAATGCGATGGCTCCGGAACCGGTCCCAATATCGGCAAATCGTGGGGCTGAACACTTGGCTAAGACCTTAAGGGCCTGATCGACCACGATTCCGGTATCCGAACGGGGAATGAGAACCGCAGGAGATACACTCAAGGGGAGCGAATAAAATTCCTTGCTACCGGTCAGATAAGCAGCGGGCACACCTTGGGCGCGTTGCTTGATGAGGTGCCGGTAACTTTCGCGGACCTTCTCATCGGGAACCTCATCGTATCGTGTGAACAGGTGAATCCGCGAACAGTTCAGCACATGGGCCAAGAGCAACTCGGCCTCGAGTTTGGGGGATTCGATCTGTTTGGATTGTAGAAATTGTGTGGTCCAAGCCAACAGTTTCCGAATCGTCCATACCCCTTCGCTCATTTTCGCTCCTTCAAAGACATTATTCAATCCTTTGAGTTTAGCAAACCCCTTTTGATTATTGCAAAGTCAACCGGTCAAAAACCAATCCCGAACGAGAAACTTTTTTGAGAATTTGCCCCCGTTCGATGAGGAAGGCATCGGTTTGTGAATCGTGTCCCTTTCCTTGTTGGCAAACTCATACGGGCTTGACTCACCCGTTATCTGTTAACCGTTCGATTGGGAAGACGTTGGATGATAGTATCGGCTCGAAGGATCATCCGGATCGAGCGAGGCACTTTGGCGATTCGCCCCTGCTTGCACGATAGCAAACACGGCGGGTAAAACCAGCAAGGTCGCGGCCGTTGCCATGATGATTCCCCCGAGCACGGCTCGCCCGAGAGGAGAAGCGGCATCGCCCCCTTCGCCGAAACCCAAGGCCATAGGGATCATACCGGCCCCCATGGCTCCTGCGGTCATTAGAATGGGGCGAACCCGTCCGGTGCCACCTAGAAGAGCGGCTTCTGTGGCAGATCGATTCCCTTCGCGGCGCCATTTCTCGGCAAAGGTCACCAACAAAATGGCGTTCGCTACGACCACCCCCACGCTCATAATGGCCCCGATGAACGATTGCAAATTCAAGGTGGTTTGGGTGAGATAAAGCATGAGAACGACCCCCGTTAAGCTGGCAGGGACCGCCGAGACAGAAATCAAGGCCAATCGGATCGATTGGAAATACGCCAGCAACAACAATGCGATGGTGACCACTGCGAGAATCAGCCCCAAACTTAACCCCTCGAAAATTTGATCCAAAGGTTCCAGTTGCCCACGCA
>CAZFDX010000163.1:0-2242 GCA_964518325.1 uncultured Alcaligenaceae bacterium
CCTCCCGATTCATTGAATGTTTCCCAGCCCGAAGGAAATAGCCTAAACGGGTGTTGATTAATTGACCCAACTCGGGGGGCTTTTCCGCTTTGATCCCTTCGACTTTCAAAAATTCATAAACCGAATTGGCCCCCCGCAAAACCTCGAATTGGCCATTCGGATTTGCCCAAGTATCTTCGACCGCATTCGAGAACAAAACCGGTCGTGGGGCACACAAAGCGACCAGACCATTTTGATCAAACGGGAGTTTCGTCGGATCATTGTTAAACTGTTTGAAATTCTGGTTGAACCAATGGGGAAAACGATCGTTGATTTGCTTGACACTTTCCCCGACGGTACCACGACTGGGGGCCGTGCCCCCACAACCGGCTTGATGAGGAATCGCCGCTGCAATCCGATCATCGGTGGCGGCTGCGAGCAATGCCGTTTTCCCTAACCGAGAATGACCTACGACAATGATTTTCTTCGCATCGATCGCTTTATCCGTAACGAGATAATCTACCGCCCGATGAATGCCCCACGCCCAGCAAGCGATGGTTGCAGTCTGAAGTTTCGGGTCCAAAAATGGACGAATGCCTCCGCGAACATCGTTCCGATCGGGGTCAATATCTCCGTTATAAAACACGGCCAAGCCGTAGCCTCGTTCCACAATCAGATCGGGATTCCATGTGGCTTTTTCCGTTCCCCGATTCTCTTCCGATGCCTTGTTATCTTTCACGCCCTTTCGTCCGGGATATTGCCAAACATCCGATAAGCGAACTTTCGGATCATCGACGATGGCATGATTCCCACAAAAGGCGGCCCCCACGAATGTAGGCACGGGACCTTTGGCTTGCGCGGGGGTTATCACCAGCAAATAAATCGGATGATCTTTGAATCCCACATCCAAGGCGATCTCGCGTAGAACGGCTTTGCCACCCAGTGCTTTTGGGTCTTCGTGTAATACTTTCGCCGTGACACTTTTGGGGACGGGGGGCAATTCACCGTACATGTAATGCGCAAACAAAGCCCTGAGTTCGGGTCGGTGCTTTTGGAACCACTCGTCCGCATCTTTCGGTTTTTCACCTTTGAGATTCACCAGTGGGTCCGGCAAGTTTTTTTGTGAGGGAAGGTCTTTCGGATCGGGGAAATCCCCCGCATGAGTTGTCATTGACCACACAACCAGTCCCCCCAACAGGAAGAGGATTCGCATACGAGACTCCTAACAAAAGAAGGTGCAATTGGTTTATGATGCCAATAATGGCTTGGGTAGTGTCAACCTTCCGACAATGACTTGGGAACAATCATCGGTCGGAAAAACTGGTGATGGATTTCGTTTCGGAATAAGTAAGGTGAAGTGTTTCTCGAATGAGGGAGGCGTTTAAGACTGTCCGACGATTTCTTTGGAGACGACCCCCTTCACATCGGTAAGTCGGAAATCGCGGCCCGCGTGGCGGAAGGTGAGCTTTTCGTGATCCAAGCCCAGTAATGCCAAAATCGTGGCATGCCAATCGTGAATATGCATGCGACCTTCCACCGCTTCGTAGCCGTATTCATCGGTCGCGCCGATCGATTTCCCGCCTGGCACGCCACCGCCGGCCATCCATGTGGGGTAACCGCGATGGTTATGATCTCGGCCATCGCCACCTTGAGCATAAGGAGTGCGGCCAAACTCGCCGGCCCAAATCACGAGGGTATCCTTGAGAAGCCCTCGATTTTTGAGGTCCTGAATCAAGCCCGCAATCGGCTTATCGATACTTGTTGCATTTCGTGTGATACTTTCCTTCAAGTTTTGATGGTGATCCCAACCGCGCGAGCTAATCTCCACAAATCGAACCCCCGCTTCCACCAAGCGCCGTGCCACCAAGCATTGCTTGCCAAACCCATCGGTAGCTTGTTCGCCAATGCCGTAGAGTTTCTGCGTTTCACGCGATTCGCTCGAAATATCGAGTACTTTGGGCAAATCCTTCTGCATTCGGAAGGCCAGCTCGAACGATTCAATCGCGGCTTCCGCTGCTTGATCTTTGGGGTCCTGCTTTAGGGTTTCTTCGTTGAGTCCCTTGATGAAATCGAGTTGCATACGTTGAGCATCGGCCGATTGTTTCGGGTTCCGAATGTTACTGACATTCGCGCCCCCCCCCCTCCCCCCCATTCCCTTTTACACTTCTTACGCTCACGCCCAGTCCGCCGGTGTAGCTCTCGGGGGTCGCTCACTTCATCACAACACCAAGGACAGCAACTACGTCCGACAATACTAGATAAA
>CAZFDX010000164.1:0-9249 GCA_964518325.1 uncultured Alcaligenaceae bacterium
TCGTCGGCAGCGTCAGATGTGTATACGCGACAGAACCAGAGGGTAAACTTCTGCGACCGTTTTCGTCTTTGGATTTTTTTCAAAGTGAGGTGGATGAATCACGGTTTCTTTATCGGTTCCGAAGCAAAGAAGTTTCCCCTCATTCGTGCTGATAAAGATACGGTCGTCGGCACAAATGAGGCTAAAGGGAACCCCTTCAAATTCGGTTTCCCAAAGAACCTTTTCCAGATTCGTTACAGAATAAACCTTTAAGCTATTAGGACCGGCCGTGATGAGTTGATCCCCTGCTTGGATAATGTGAGTCATCCCCATGGCAGGCCCTGAAGCAACATGCTTGCCTGTGAATCGTTTCGGTGCCGATGCTTTCGGGTCTTCTTTCTCGGTTTTGGGTTTTTCGGTGGGGTCATCAGCAACAAAACTCCACTGCTCTAGGGCAATTTTCTTCGGGTCCATCTCAGGAGCCGAGGGGGCTTCGGGTTTTGTTTCGCTTTCCGGTTTCGTTGGTTTTTTCTCGGGTTTGGTCGTATCTTTGGGTTTAATGACCTCCTTGAGAAGGTAAGTGCGAATCTCATTTTGCTCAAGGACGTGGGCCTTTTCTCCATCGATACACAACGCTTGGGCAAAATCGCTGAGGTATTTGCCATCCTCGCTTCGGAAGGCAGCATTATTGTCGAAGAAGAACTTCCCAGCGAGAACAACCGAATTGCCCCCCCCCTTCTTGGAGTTTTCGTTCAAAAGGTAATAAATCAGTTTTCCGGTTCGTTTATCGTAGCAGGCAGGAATGGATCGTCCGCCGGCAATAAAAAGCCGATCGCCTTGGATGGCCATGTGACCTTGGGGGGCAATCCCCGCGAAGGCATCGGCACCTGAGTGAGGCTGTTTGATGAAGATCGAGCCATCGCCATCATTGGTCCAACGAACTTGGCCTGTGTGAGCATCGACCGCGTGAATAAAGATTCCCATGAACGGCCAAATACTGGCACCAAAGTAGACGGTATCACCATCGACAACGGGGGCGCCACGAACAGGCCAAGTCGAGATGAGGCGACTATTCCCGAGGAGTTTCCGCTCTTTCGGTCCGCCCCGCATTTTCCAGACCAGTTCCCCTGTGGCAATTTTGACACAGTAAAAGAACCCATCATCCGAACCAAAATAGGCATTCCCATGAGCACAGGTGGGAGCAAAGCGAATGGGGCCTCCTGTAGAAAAGCGCCACAGGTCCTTACCAGTGCGGGTATCAATCGCCAAAATCCCATCTTCCCGTGAGGAGCCAACCAAAAGAGTCTGGCCTACCACCACAGGTTCGTAGCTATTGTCAAAGGGAATTTGGGGTTGATCGGGCCAAGAAGGGGTCAACGGTGGCAGTTCTCGAACCCAATTCAGTTTCAAGTTCAGGGGAACCGCATCTTTCACTTTATTCGTATGCTGAGAATCGGCTTTCCATTGTGGCCAATCACCAGCCTGAGTCAGACTCGTCGAGAATAAAAAAAAGCTAGCCAGAGAGGCAACCAAAAGGCGTGTTGGAGTGAAATTCATAGCAGAGTCGGAACCGGAGGATTACGAAATCGCAGGTTAGTATAGATAATTTAACCCCAAACCTATGCGAAGGGATCGTGTGTTTCTGGTTAAGAAAATATGTTGTTAAAATTGGTTTTGGCCGCCTGATTTAGATCGTATTACCCAGATGCGATGCCTTGGTGGATGAAGCAAGTGATAAAATCGTTTTTGGTCGCCTGATTGGAATCGAGCGAAGGATTTCACTCCGGCTCATTCGTGTCGGGCTGATCGGCAAAAGATTCGTGAATTGGCAAGGTGGCATGCTCCCTGAGAAGCGCATCATATTTCATCTGGGCGAATGATTCGGGGGTCAATTCATTCGGCGAAATGATCCCCGTCCTGAGGTCAATGATCCCTTCCTTATCTGAATAAAACCGAACAATCGGATCAAAAGCATCGGGTCTTGATAAGGCTTGGGCCTGAATTTCTTCTTGGACGGTGACACGAAGGGGAATGATTTCGCCCCAATTTTTTCGGAACAGATGCGTGCCAACTTCACCTTTCAAAACGTAGGGGGTTGAAAAACCCGAAACCTCCAACCGCGTCACCAAATCCTCGCTTTCAGGGAGAGCTTTAATATCCAACCCCAGTTCGGCCGTGAGTGAACTCAGGTAAATTTGCTTCAGCTCTTCTTGGGCCGAACTAGGGGCCTTTTCGGGAAAGGGGTGAATTTCTAACGTTCTGACGGTGGCCTCGATGGGGGTTGTCAACGTCCAATTCAGGAGGAGCATTTTCCATTCAAGCAGTTTCACAGGATCATCCTCAAGAATCTCTTCGCCGGAGTAAAATAAATCCGCTGACGATTTTTGAAGTAATATCGAAGAAATGATCGATTGTTTGGGTACAAACCCGAGAAGCCCCCTGAGGTGAGCATTCGATTTGATCTTGAAAACATTTCGCTGAGGGGGACGTTTCGCTGATTTTCTATCCGGATTCAGCAAGGCATTCAATCGTGAATCATCCAGAGATTCGCGAAATGCTTCCAAACTTTTCTCGATCTCCTTGGCGAGTTCCGCACAAGAAATGTAACGGAGTTCTTCCGAAGTGGGATTCCGCCCGATCGAGCCAGAGGGACGGAGTTGGCGAATCTTCTCTTTGAATTCATCGAGTTGTTGCTGGATGCGTTCTATCCGAAGGGAAGCCTCGGGAGCGACCCGTTCCGGCAAGGGGTCAACCTCTTCTAATCCTTGGACACAGACCCCGAGTTTTTGTTGGGATTCATCCACGCGAACAATCTTCACGGCACCTACGGGTAACTCAGCCAATTGAACAGCCGCCGCTTGGCTGAGTTCTCGCTCGATCGCACGCTTCATGGCACGGGCACCCAAAACGGGATCGTACCCCGAATCAATGATCCGTTCTAAGGCTTTGTTGGTGACCTCCAGAATCACATTCCGTTGCCGGAATCCTTCGCGGTTCAAAACCACATTCAGCAATCTCTTAGCGATTTGGGCTGTTTGGGTGCGTGTCAATCGTTGGAATGGGATGATCCGATCGAGCCGATGAACAAATTCGGGTCGGAAAAACTTCTCGACGATGGCCATATAAGAAGTTCGGGTGTCGGTTGGGTTCGGTCACATTAAGCCAAGACGATTTTCCGCTTCTCTGACTGCTAAATTCGAGGGTGTAATAATAAAACAATTCGTAAAATCAGTCGTTCGGCCCAAGGCATCGGTTAGTCGCCCCTCGCCCAAAACTTGTAAGAGCAAGTCAAAAACTTCGGCATGAGCTTTTTCGATTTCATCGAATAAAATGACGCTAAACGGTTGCCTTCGCACAGCCGAGGTGAGTAATCCC
This sequence comes from uncultured Alcaligenaceae bacterium, assembly GCA_964518325.1. Lineage (GTDB taxonomy): Bacteria > Planctomycetota > Planctomycetia > Gemmatales > Gemmataceae > SKW135. The sequence continues at coordinate 3,355 of CAZFDX010000164.1, forward strand.
TCGGGGTTTTGTAAACTGCCAACCAATTTCAGGGCAGCTCCACTTTCCAGATATTCGTTCATATCGAAACGCAGCATTTTCTTGGCATCGCCGAGGAGAACCTGAGTCGCTGCCTTGGCCATTTCGGTTTTCCCCACACCGGTAGGCCCTAAAAAAAGGAAACTGGCCCAAGGGCGTGTGGGATCGTTTAGCTTTGCTTTGGCAATGCTAATTGCCTCTGCAATGGCTTCGACCGCTTCCGACTGACCTATGACGAGCTTTTGCAATTGTTGAACCAGTGATTCATACGTCAATTTCAAACGACTATCTAAAAATTCAATCGATAACCCTGTCTGCGATTTCCAATCCAAATACACATCGTCACGAGTCACTACTCCTTTAGGCTCATACGGGTCGGACCGTTTAGGCTTTTCCCGAGAACGTAACGCCATCCTCTGAAGAGCTTGGATTACCTTTCCGGGAAAGGCCGTCTCACGATTGTAGCGACGTTGCAGGTCAAACACCTCGCTTAAAACCTCGGTAGAAAAGGCACAATCGTACTTCTTTTCGAGTTGCCTTTGAACCAAAAGCACAATGTGAAGTACGTCAATCGGACTGGGTTCTCGAACGGGAATGACATGAAACAGATCGGCAAAACCGCGATCTAATTCTCGTAGAATTTGCCATGCGTCGGGTGTGATTTCACCTAAAAAACGAATGGTTTGACGTTCTAAATAGGGTTTGATGACCATCGCAATGTTGAGGTCCGAATTGGCCGATTTCCCCGCAGTGAATAACCCCAAAAGATTATCGAAGTACATGATCTGTTTCGACTTCGACAATTTTTGGATAATGTCGAGCAGACGTCTCTCCCATTGACCAACAAACTGCATTCCGGAAATCAATCGTTGGGGGGAAAAATGCCAAATGCTACCCATTTGACCAGAGGAAGAATCATGCTTCTGACTTTGCCCCCGATAGACGACTTCATGAACAAGCGTTGTTTTCCCGACCAAACGAGGCCCCAATAACAAGACAGGTCGTTTGATAGGGCCGCTTAACCATTTCAACAGTTCTTCTACCAATTCTTCTTGAAGATAGGCCCGAGAAAGTTCATGAGGATAAAGCCGGTCTAGGCAGTAGCCGACCTGTTCGAGTGGGTCAGAATGTTTCAATTTCGAGAAGGAATCGAAATCAAAGAAGACAGATATAATGATGCTTTGTTGTTTTTCGCGTGGCATTTTCACTTGGACATCAACCATTTCGATCCAGTATTGAGAGGGAATGTTCAATTTGCTGGGATCGATGGGATTCTCAGATTTTTCTGAATATCGAAAAAATTCGCTGTATACTTCGGTAGCTCTTGATTCCAGATTATCCTCAAGATTATGTTCAAACCAAATTTCAGGAATCATTGGGCATAAGGCTATTTTTTTTCCAAGGTGTTCAAAGGTGATTAAAAGAGATCGAATATTTTCGACTCGATCAGAAAGTTCGAGTGTGAAATTCACTCGCCGAGTTTGAATGAGTGGGCAAAAAGTCAAGTAGAAAATCGAATCGTGTCGATTTCCGTTCAGTATCTGTGTAATATCCGATTGAATGTTCCTCTCAAAGTCGTTTATCACTTGGAATAGATTTATACCGTTGACCACCGGTTCAACAAAAAAAACAGGCTTAGCGGTGTAATTGTGTGCGTCCGTCTTCGAGATAAAAATCGGGATTTGAAGTTTCATTTTGTGGAGAAAGCTATTTATATCAACGGATGTATCGTTCCTTTTCAACGGCTAAATCGTCCTTCGGAGACATATCCTATTCAATCTTCCCTTGTGGGGTAAAATGATTTTTTAGGAAATCTCGCGAAAGGACTCTGATTCTCATGTTGCGTGTCGAACCGTTGTTGCAAATCCAAAGAGAGTTGTGCCAAATCCCGAGAGGTCCCGAACGCTTTTCGGCTTACGTCGAGCTTATGCACGATCGCAATCAACAACTGCTTCGGCCGTTGCATGCCTTTAACCCCATGTGCCGCGAGCATGTGAACAGCCGGCTCGATGAATTATTAGATTGTGATGCCGAAGGGATTGCGGATGAGGCGCTTCTCGAAGCAGAGGATCGACTGGGCGATTTAGGCAATTATCGCATGGGGATGGTTTTGGCCGATGATATAGCAGGTTCGTGGACAAATCGCGACCTTGTCGAAGTGAACGACCTGCGAGCCGACTTGAGTTATCTGCTCGATCGCGGCTGGTTTGTTTTAACCCTTTGGGTGAGCGATGAGCCGAGCGAAGAATCGATTCGGCAACAAACTTTGGCGTGCGTGTATCGAACCTTTTGGATTCAACGATATGGCCCTGCCAAGACCCTTGGGGAAGCCCTGCGAATTGCAGGGCAATCCCTGCTGTTTGCTGGCATCAACCTGCCCAAACTAAGCGATGAACATTACGATACCATCGCCGAATATGCTAATCTCTATGCAGCGGCCGAACTTTTCGCGGAATTTCCCACGGCCTTTACGATTTTGCGGGGGGATTTGGCCGCAGTGCGGGTCGGTTATCCTCCACTCGGAATACCCGATAAAGGGGGCCTTGCCTTTGCTCTGGAACAAGCACAGCATGCCCCTAGTCCCGAAGTTCTTTTCAATGCCGATCGCTGGGAACGATCCATCAACCCCTCCGATTCTCAAGCCTCGTCCGAGTCCGATTCCCAATCCACCTCCGATTCCCAAGCCTCGTCCGAGTCCGATTCCTAATCTCCAGCCGAGCCAGAATCGAGTTAACGGGACGGAATCCGATTAACACGCCGGAATCCGATTAACGAACCTTGGCTGGATTCTCTTGTGTTTGACGATGGCCTGTTTAACGAGCTGGTTTCGACTCGATTGCTTGGTTCGTGACAATGGCTTGTCTAATCCCCGTGAGAATCGTAACCTGTTTTTATGAATACTCATGAACTGATCGCAGAATTACGCGAGCAAAATCAATCCAAAATCGTGCTTCTGGTCGCAGATGGTTTAGGGGGGCTGCCTCTGGAACCGGGCGGGAAAACAGAACTCGAAACAGCAAAAACACCCAATCTCGATCGACTCGCAACCGAAGGGGTCACCGGCCTGAGTATCCCTGTGTTGCCAGGCATCACGCCTGGATCGGGGCCGGGGCATTTAGGCTTATTCGGTTACGACCCGCTCCAATATCGTATTGGTCGAGGGATTCTCGAGGCCTTGGGGATTAACTTCAACGTCACTCAAAAAGATGTGGCCATTCGCGGCAATTTTTGCACTCTCGATGCTCAAGGGAAAATTACCGATCGCAGAGCTGGGCGACCTTCTACCGAGCGATGCCAAGCGATGGTCGAGAAAATGCGTCAAGTGCGAATTCCCAACATCGAAGTTTTTGTGGAACCGGTAAAAGAGCATCGCTTTGTTGTGGTTTTCCGTGGTGAAGGTCTCGGCGATAAAGTCAACGATACCGATCCCCAAGCCGTAGGAGTGGCCCCGCTTTTAGCACAAGGGAGCGATACCCCTTCCCAAAAAACGGCTCAGGTGGCCAATGAATTTGTGAAGCAAGTTGGCGAGATTCTCAAAAATGATGCTCCTACCAACGGTGTCACGCTCCGAGGTTTTGCTTGCTATCCCAACATTCAAACCATGCAGCAAGTGTACGGGTTGCGCAGTGCCGCGATTGCGGTTTATCCCATGTACAAGGGGTTAGCCCGTTTGGTTGGCATGGACATCATCGATGCCGGCGATACCCTCGAAGGACAAACGCAGAAGCTCAAAGAATTGTGGAACCAGTACGACTTTTTCTTTCTCCATTACAAATACACCGATTCCACCGGTGAAGATGGCAATTTCGCCAAGAAAGTGGCAGAGATTGAACGGCTCGATGCCGCCCTCCCTGCGATTACATCCAACAAGCCCGATGTATTGATTGTGACCGGCGATCACAGTACCCCCAGTAAAATGAAGTCGCACTCTTGGCATCCGGTTCCGACTCTGATTCATGCTGCGACAGCGCGGACCGATGGGGTCACCGAATTTAGCGAAAGCGCTTGTCTACGAGGGGGACTTGGGCAATTTGAAGCGAAATATCTCATGCTTTTAGCGATGGCTCATGCTGGTCGATTCGGCAAGTACGGCGCTTAAGTGAGCCTGACCCCATCGTTCTTACGCAAACCCAATGGGATGCGCTACATTTTCATCGATGTCGGTGAGATATTCCTTTCATCGTGAATAGTCTTACGCAAACCATATGGGATGCTCCCCTGCTGCGGGCAAACGAACCACTTGGGCGGAATGGATTTTCGGATGCTGAAGAATCGCCTTCAGAGCTTCACTAGAGGGCATCGAATCGAGATTCAAAACGGCGATGGCGTTTCCACCAGGCGCTTCACGCCCCAAGTGCATCGAAGCGATATTCACCTGATGCCGCCCAAACTCGGTTCCCAAAAATCCAATCAAACCGGGCACATCCTGATGCGGAAACACCAACATAATCCCATCCAGATAGCTCTCTAGGCGATAGGCCCCCAATTGAACTAAACGCGGATACTGATTGCCAAATAAAGTGCCCGATGCCGTGTAAATCCCCTGATCGGTATGGAGTTCGGTTTGCAATAAGGTGGCAAAATCTCCTTTGACTTCCGAGAGATTCGTTTGGATTTCGATCCCCCGTTCCCGAGCCAAAAAGCCAGCATTGACGATATTGACCGATTCACTCAAATGACGTTCTAGCAAACCTGCGGTGAAAGCATCGACCAAGAGTTTCGTATTCCGTTTGGCCAACTCCCCGCGAAAGGTTAACACGGCCCGTTGGATGGTCCCCTGAGAGTATTGGGATTGGAATAAGCCTAATCTTCGGGCGAGATCAACATAATAGCGCATTTCTTCTAATTCGGCCCGATTCACGGCAGCGGCATTCACGGCACATTGCACGACTCCTTTGGTGAGGAAATCGACCAAAAGATGAGCTGCTTCGATGGCAACGGCTTCTTGCGCTTCTACGGTCGAGGCCCCCAAGTGCGGGGTCAAAACAATCCGCGGGGCCTTGAGCAAGGGGGAATCGCTAGGCAGGGGTTCTTTCTCGAAAACATCCAACCCTGCCCCTGCTAAATGTCCCGATTCTAAGGCGGCAATCAGGGCCGGTTCGTTCACGATTCCCCCGCGAGCCACATTCAGGATGCGGGCCCCTTTTTTCATCAGGGCGATTTCCTCAGCACCGATAAAATCTTTGGTTTCTTCAGTCAGGGGAATATGAAGGGTCAAAAAATCACACAAGGGAAGTAATTCATTCCGCGAGGCCACCGCACGGATGCCAAATTCTGCGGCCTTGGCAGGGGAAATTAACGGGTCATACCCCACTACTTGCATATCAAGGCCGACGGCCCTTCGTGCTACCTCTCGGCCGATTCGTCCTAAGCCAATGACTCCGAGTGTTTTGCCGGCCACTTGGGTACCCAGAAACTTCCCGCGTTCCCATTTGCCTTGTTTCATGCTGGCATCGGCACTGGGGATGTGTCGGGCCACGGCCAGTAACAGTGCAATGGTATGTTCGGCAGCGGAAACCGTGTTGCCACTGGGGGTATTCATGACCAGAATTCCCCGACGGGTGGCCGTGGCCACATCGATATTATCGACCCCCACTCCCGCACGAACGACGGCTCGTAATCGCCCTGTTTGCTCCAGAATTTCTCCCGTCAACCGAGTCCCCGAACGAACAATGGCCCCATCGTTTTTTTGCAAGGCTTCGATAAGTTCCTTGCCCGATACCCCCGGCCGATTATCGATTTCAATCCCCCCTTGACGAAAAACTTTGAATCCTGGAGCCTCTACCCTTTACCTTATACCCATCTGCCGCTCCCTACAATCCAAATGGTATAGATTCCGATGTGCACCTGATCTCTACAAACAAAAAAACCAAACAA
>CAZFDX010000165.1:0-5905 GCA_964518325.1 uncultured Alcaligenaceae bacterium
GGTCAAATCGGGGGAAATTGATCCGTTAGTGAATGATTTGCTGAAAAACGAAGCCAGCCAAGTGGGGGCGTTGAATTTGATAGCGACCCTGAACGCCAACAAATATGTATCGGAAGTTGCGAAACTGGCCAAGTCTTCCAAAAATTCTCAAGTTCAAGCGGAAGCCTATCGCACCTTGGCTTCACTGGGGGGGGGCGAGTCACTGGCGGCCCTGAAGAAGGGACTAGAGCAAGCCCCAACCAAACAAGCCACGGCCCAGCTGATCGAAGCCTTCGGAGTGGCCCTGAACCGCAAGGGAATCACCGAACCGGAAACCCAAACGATTCTCGAAGTTCTGTCGCCGATTCTCCTTTCTGCTCAGCCCGATCCGGATATTCTCCGAATCGCTTTAGAAAGCATGGTGGGTTCTCGCGTGGGCACGCAGTGGTTACTCACCCAAAAAGAGAAAGGGGCCTTGCCCGAGAAAATCACGGGGGATGTGGGACGATTGGTTCGCAATACCCCCTACCAAGATTTACGAAACAAGGCCTTATTGCTGTTTCCGGCGCCGGGCAAACTCGATCCGAAGAAACTTCCGCCGGTGACCGAATTGGCCAAACGCATTGGCAACAGCAAACGGGGCGAAGAAATCATGAAGGCCTCTCTGAAATCGGAGTTGCAGTGCCTACGTTGTCACATGATTCAGGGAACAGGGGGCAATATCGGCCCCGATCTTTCTATGATTGGCAAAAAAGGAAGCAAAGAAAACCTGTTGGAATCGATTTTGGTTCCTTCCAAAGCCATCGCCGATCAATATGTGCAATGGACTATCACCACTCTGGATGGCAAATCGATCACGGGGCTTCTCGTGGCCGAGAGCGAAAAGAAACTCACCCTGCGCGATGCCAACGGCAAAGATTACGAAATCGAGTCGGCCAATATCGATTCCAAGAAGAAAAGCCTCCTCTCGATCATGCCGGATAACCTTGTCAATGCCATGACCGAAGATGACCTGATTGACTTAGTGGAATACATGACGACCCTCAAAACGGCGTCTCATACCCCCGAGATGTGGCACATTCTCGGGCCGTTTGCCAACGACGAAAAAGATTCGGCACTCGATCAAGACTTGGGATTAGAAAAGTTAAGCCAGATCAACCTTTCGGAAAAACTAAAAGGAAAATCGGGCGAAGTGAAATGGGGCACCATCAAAACCACCCCAAGCGGTTATGTGGACCTGCAGGCCCATTATCAACAAGAGGGGGTCAATAGTGCTTCGTACTTGTATCAGAAGATCGATTCGAGTGAAGCGCAAGAAGCGGTGATCCTATTCGGCAACGACGACGGCGCGAGAATCTGGCTCAATGGCAAAGAGGTATTTGTGAATCGCGATCACTTTGCTGCGACGCCGGCTCGGCATAAGGTGAACGTGAAGCTGAATAAAGGACCAAACACAATTTTGATTAAGATCGTCAACGGAAACAACCCTCATGGGATGTACTTCACAATCAACGCCGAAAACGAAATGAAACCGGCGAAATAATCAACCCCGAAGATATTTCGAGTCGATGCCCGATCCCGATCGCCCCTCTCCCTCGATCTCTCGATCTTCATTTCAGCAGCGAAGGTTGTTCCGCGAAAACCAGATGGGGGCTGTGCTCACGCTCAGGGAATCATCTCCTCCCATGTCCCATGTGGCATCGAGAATCAAACGCTTCATCTTATCCCATGTGGTAGCCCTTTGATTTTTTTCAATAATATAGACGACATCTATTTCTCACGCCCTTTGTCAAAGGATCGACATCCATGAAACCTCTTCCTTTGTTAGCACTGCTGAGTACCTTGGTCGGTTCGCCCTTATGGGCTGCGGACCCACCTAAGACGTTGTTGACTGATCTTGTGAATCCGGAATCGGTTGCGGTAGGCCCTGACAAGAAAATTTATCTCTCGATCATTAACGGCGAAAAAGAAGGAGATGGTTCGATTGCCCGAATCGAAGAAGGCAAGGCCGTTCCCTTTGTCGAAGGTCTGGATGATCCCAAAGGGATCGCCTTCTACAACAATTGGCTTTACGTTACCGATAAGACGAAAGTGTTACGCATCGACATCAACGCCAAACCTGCCAAAGCCGAAATAGTGGCCGAGGCCAAACAGTTTCCCATCCCGCCGTTGTTTTTGAATGATGTGGTGGTGGACCCCGAAAGTGGCACGCTCTTTGTGAGTGATTCGGGCGATTTGAAAGGGTCCGGCGGAGCGGTGTTTCGCATCACGTTACCTCCTCCTCCGAAGGGGAAGTTTGGTCCGCCGGTCGCCAGCAAGCCAGACCCCAAGATCGATTTGGTAATTGATGCCAAAAAACTTGCGGGGCTGCACACTCCGAACGGTCTGGCAATGGATGGGCGCTCGCACTTACTTTTGGCCGACTTTGGAAATGGCAATGTGTACCGCATTAAACTGGCCGATAGCTCCAGTGAGAAAATCGCCGAGGGAATCGATGGGGCCGACGGCCTCACTTGGGACTATTACGGGCAATTGTTTATCTCCAGTTGGAAAACGGGCAAAGTCTACGGCATCCCCAAAGTCGGAATGAAACCCATTCTCGTGGCAGAAGGATTTAAATCCGCTGCCGACACCTGCTTGGATAGCACGGGTCAATTCTTGCTGGTTCCCGATATGAAGGGAGGCACCCTAACCAAAGTTCCCACACAAATTCCGGGTTACGAAGTCAATCATTCCGAACTCCCGCTGAAAACCGAATTTGCTTTCCCCAATCTCGAATGGGAAGGGTGGAGTCCCGAACCCAGCACGGGTAAGGTCGTGCCCTTGCGTCCGCTTGTGTTGACCCATGCGGGAGACGGCTCGAATCGAATTTTCGTGGGCACGCAACACGGTGTGATTCATGTTTTCCCAAATGACCAAAAGGCCACCAAAACCACTATCTTTCTCGATATTCAAGATCGTGTGAAGTACAACGATAACATGAACGAAGAGGGCTTACTCGGGATTGCTTTCCATCCCCAATTCAAATCGAACGGAGAAGTTTACATCTTCTATACCCCCAAGAAAGAAAACAAAGTGAACGTGGTTTCTCGGTTCAAGCTCAAAAAAGACGATCCCAATAAATTGGACCCCGCTTCGGAAGAGCAAATCCTTCGCTTTGAAAATAAACTCTTTTGGAATCACGATGGGGGGACGATCGCCTTTGGTCCCGATGGGTATTTGTACATCGTGCATGGGGACGGTGGGATGGCGAACGATCCGCAAGAGAATGGCCAAAACCTGAAGAATTTGTACGGCAAAATTCTGCGCATCGATGTCAATCAAAAAGAAGATGGCAAAAACTACGCCATTCCCAAAGATAACCCCTTTGTTGGTAACAAAGAAGCCCGAGGCGAAATATGGGCCTACGGCCTGCGAAATGGGTGGCGCATGAGTTTTGATCGAAAAACGGGCCAACTCTGGGCAGCCGATGTCGGGCAAAATTTATTTGAAGAAATCAACCTGATTCAGAAAGGTGGAAACTACGGTTGGAACCGTCGCGAAGCGTTCCATCCATTCGGAGATAAGGGAGTCGGCCAAAATCCGGATATGATCGATCCGATTTGGGAATACCATCATGACATTGGAAAATCCATCACCGGCGGAGGCGTCTATCGAGGAAAGGCCCTTCCTGAGTTGGAAGGCTACTACCTGTATGCGGATTATGTGACCTCGCGTTTGTGGGCACTGAAGTACGATGAAAAACAAAAACGTGTGACGGAAAATCGGCCCATCAAGGACCCCCAAAAACCGGTGCTTTCCTTCGGTGAAGCCGAAGATGGCGAAATCTATTTCCTCACAGTAACCCCCACCGGAAAAGGAATTTATCGGTTCACGAAATAAGGGATTTACCCTTCATCAAAAAGGATTTGCCTTCCACCAACTCTAAACGACTCTGGGTTCTCATTCCCCAAGCACGAACGGGATGGCCGGTTGGCGGATCGATCTTTTTGGCAGATCGATGATTGTACGCCAAACCCCTGCTATTCCGAAGAACGGGACGCGTGATCCCCGTAATGAAAATCGTGTGATTATCGGACTTTTTATTCGATCGAGGATAAGAATTTCATATTCCTTCTTTTCACCGATGAAATTTCGACTAAGTTTCCGTACAATGTCATGCAATGTAACTTCGGGTACAAATTACGGGGCACAAATAGGGCTTACCCCCTACCCATTTTCCCTTGTTTACATAGAGTTGAGGAATCATCCTTGTGTTGGTAGATTTGCTACCAACCGGCATCGATAGATGCTGATATTTATACTTTGTTCTGGAGACTTCTCCGTGGCTGGCGAAAACATTGAAAAGAAAGTGATCGAAATCGTTTGCGAACATTTAGGTGCAAACAAAGAACAAGTGAAGCGGAGTACGAGTTTTATTGAAGACATTGGGGCCGATTCCTTGGATATTGTCGAGTTCATCATGGAACTCGAAGAAGAATTTGGTATTCAGATTCCCGACGAACGTGCCGAAAAAATTAAAACTGTGGGTGAAGCCATCGATTACATCGAGGCCGAAATCCAAAAGAAGGGTGGCAACTAAGTTTCTGCCATTTTTTTCGATACCCTATCACACGAGAAAGCAAATTCCATGTCACGGCGAGTTGTAGTTACTGGTCTTGGTACAGTTAACCCGATAGCCCATTCGGTGCCTGAATACTGGCAAGCCCTTTTAGCGGGTCGAAGTGGGATCGCCCCAATTACCCTGTTTGATACGCAAAATCAGAAGGTTCACTTTGCAGGCGAAGTGAAAAACTTTGACCCGAGCCGCTGGATTGAACCCAAAGAAGCTCGTCACTTGGACCGCTTTTCTCAATTTGGTTTGGTGGCAGCCATCGAGGCCATCAACGAAAGTGGCATCGATTTCTCCAAGGAAGACCCCTACCGGTGTGGTTGCATTATCGGTAGCGGAATCGGCGGATTAGCCACTTGGGAAAGCGCTCACACCACGATGATGACCCGTGGCCCCAGTCGCTTAAGCCCCTTCACCATCCCCATGATGATTGCGAACAGCGCTAGCGGTATCGTCTCGATTAAATATGGTTTAATGGGGCCGAACACCGCCGTTTCTACCGCCTGCTCCACGGCAGGGCACACCATTGGGGATGCCTTCCATGCCATCAAATGGGATTTAGCCGATGTGATGATTGCAGGCGGAGCCGAGGCTGCGATTACCCCAATGGGTTTAGGTGGCTTCGTGGCCTGCCGGGCACTTTCGCAACGGAACGATGCCCCCGAGAAAGCCAGCCGCCCATTCGATAAAGATCGCGATGGCTTCGTTCTCGGGGAAGGGGTCGGAATTCTAGTCCTCGAAGAATACGAACGGGCCAAAAAACGCGGCGCCAACATCTACTGCGAAATTTGTGGAGCGGGCAACACCGCCGATGCCTACCACATCACGGCCCCGCATCCGGAAGGTCTCGGAGCCATCCGCGCCATGCAAGATGCCATTCGGGAAGCCAAATGGTCACCTGACAGCGTCGATTATATCAATGCTCATGGCACCAGTACCGAACTAGGCGATAAAGCCGAAACCAATGCCGTCAAAAAGGTGTTTGGAGCCCACGCCTACAAGTTGGCCATTAGTTCGACCAAAAGTATGATCGGGCACCTACTCGGTGCCAGCGGGGGGGTCGAAGCGATTGCCTGCTGCTTATCTATCAAACATCAGGCTTTGCACCCGACCATTAACTTGGACCATCCGGACGAAGCCTGCGACCTCGATTATGTTCCAAACACTGCGCGACAAACTCAAGTTCGTCGGGCCATTTCCAATAGCTTTGGCTTCGGTGGCCACAATGCTTGCCTCGCCTTCGGTGCCATTTAGCCCCCCCCTTCCTCGAAATCGATTGCACCTGATAGAACCCATTACATTCGCATTAAAGGG
>CAZFDX010000166.1:0-1655 GCA_964518325.1 uncultured Alcaligenaceae bacterium
ATACCGCCCTGCGGGTGCTCTCGTTCACGACCCTGAGAGAAATCGCCCGACTTGCGGTTGCACCCGTGACCTGAACGGTGAGAGTCGTCGCCCCGTTACTGCCGGTCGCCGCCGCCGCAGAACCTTCGCTCTTGCTGCTGCATTTTGCGAGCAAGAACAAGGCAGAGATGATTGATACATAGAATCGCATATTACCTTAAGGACAAGAGCCATAGGGCGGGGCAGGCACCTGTTCCGTCGTCGTCCACGTGTCGGTAGTGTAGCAGTTATTCAAGCAGTAGCAACAACGTCGCCCTACCAGAAAGATGTTGCACCAGCAACCCGGTGTTTCATAGGTATTGGAGTGGGTTGTGGTGACGGGACAGGTAGGATTGCCTTGGAGAGTGAGGTTTATTGCTTGCTGCGTGGGGTTAGGCGTGCAGGCGTTACAGCCGCGCGCAACAACACCATCTAAGAAGTTTTTTTCAACCCAGTCTTGGCAGGCATCTTCTTGAGCGTATTCAACCCGTGTCATGCAAGTGTTTTGGCCTGCGAGAGTAATCTCACATTTACTGTGCTCTCTACATTGGCCTTTCTCAACTTTGTTGCACCCAAAAAACAAGCCGACAAGTAACACTGATACAGAGACAAAATATTGCTTAAACATATACCCTCCTCGAGGCAAAATAAAAATACACCGACATGCCCCAAAAAAACTTCATGATTAAGGCGTTATCCAAGCTAACCCCCAAAATCAATAAACTGCGCCCTATTTCATACTTAAGTCCCGTTTTTGCAGACATTCGGCTATAAAACGTCGCTTGAGTACAGATATTGCAACCTGAGTCAAAATATGCATAAGCAATCTCGCCAAACCAGTACCACCGTTCGGAAACGGTCGCGACGTAACCAAAGTTTATTGAAGGCAGCATCTGATAATTCCAGACGGTGCCAGAACCCTCGGGCTTGCTCGCTGCATAATTCAGCAAGAATTGAGTGCCGAAGTACCAATTGCTAAGCCAAAAATAATTCACGCCAGGTGAGAGTTCGAAAACACCGCACCGGTTTTTGAAATCATAAGAGGCAGAGCCAGTCCCCGATAGTTCAATGGTATGCCTATCTGCATATTGCGCTTTATTTAAACCTTCATCGCCGAACGCCTTAGTATTAATGGTAGCAATGAGCAAACCGGCGCAAAGAATGCGCATTAAAGATGCTTGTAAAGTGTTAGATTGGTGATGCGGCATGAAGGCTTCCTATTTAAAGACCAAAAGGTATTGTCGTCGTCATTATTTTATCCGCAACGGTAACAGTAAACGTGTAGTTAACTTTTGACACCAATACGTCGCCACACGTGGCACCGGATGTAGGACTCATCTTTAAGTCGTTTAGAGAATTCGCTACAAATAGTGTAGCAACGTAATTTCTCGTACCGCCGGGCACCCCACCGGGTAATTCGCCGTAAGGTATCTTAAAAACAAAGGTTGCCGCCTGATTCTGAATTAGCTGTATATCGAGAAAAACTCGTCCATTTGCCCCTGACGGCGACATGGATAAAATGCCGAATTTTCCGTTGCTGCTAGCTGGGTACGTAACGACTATATGAAGCTCAGAATAACTTGTTGAAGGCTCCAAAGCAAATATTAGAGTCTTGGCGAATGAAACGTTGCGTTTCA
>CAZFDX010000167.1:0-2559 GCA_964518325.1 uncultured Alcaligenaceae bacterium
CCTTCGTCAACCCATCGTAAACCTACTTTGAATCTTTTAACCACCATCAACCTATTTTGAATCGTTTGACCATCGTGAAGCCATCTTGAACCATTTAACCATCGTGAACAAGAAACTCATCTTGCCCGAATTTCAAATTAAGGTATAACCCGCGCCATTCGACCTTACGAAAACCAACCTTTTGAGGATGGGATGGGAACGCTATCGTTACTCATGCTTGGGAGTTTATTAGGCACTCCACCTGAGCCACAACCGGTTCTCCCCAAGGGACTTGAAATTCGTTGGTCCGGAAGTTACACCGAAGCAACGTATCGTCCTGGGGTTCGGGCATTTCGTGGGTATGATGTCGAATTGTTCTTGTATGTGATCGACTCGAACGATACTCGGGCTGAAGTGGCCTTGTTTTCTCGCATCTTTGCCAAGCCCGATCCACGTTCCAAAGAACCGCCGCCCGGAGTGGTGCGGATCGAGCTAGCCCGTGTCGATAAATCCGGTGCAATTTCTCGAATTTTTTCGCCCTACGATACCGATGCCCCCAAGGAGACTCGCCCTTGGCCTTTGGTCCCCCTCCAAGGATTACCCGTCTACGAAGCCGGTGTGATTTTGGAATTACCTGATAGCCTTAGGGCAGGTACTTCTTGGATCAAAAAAGAAGAAGGCCGCCCCGATATCACTTGGCGGGTGGGAGTAGGCGAAGCCGTGGGGGGGGTTCCTGCGGTTTCGATCACAGGTATCCAAGAAACGCCAAATTTTTTGAAAGGGCCAAGTCGTCCCGGAGAATGGTCGAGACGAGAGACCGCCCATTTTCTGGCCGGTCAGATGATTGCCTTGAAATTAGAACGAACGATTGAACATCGGGACCCCGGCTCGGATGAATTTGCTTTCCGATCGCAACTGAAGTTGGAACAGACCAAGAAGGTGACCTACTCGGGCCGGTTGCACGATCATCGGAAATCGGAAGCCCTTCATGCGGCCGCCTTCACTGCGGAGCTGGATCGATTGCTCGCCTTGGGGGGACGAGGTGGAAATAAAGGGTATTTGGCGTTAATCAAGAAAATCGAGAATTACACGACAGAACACATTGCAGGGGAATATACCCCTTATCGAGAAGCATCGGTGGCGGTTCGCCGAAAAGCCAACGCCGCCGCCGAGGGGAAAATTCCTACGGTGATTGCGGAAGAATCGGCTCCGATCCTCTCGTTAGGCAGACCCTTGCCCGAGGTGACGTTTGTCGATCTCACTGCAGGGCCTTCGTACAAACTCTCGCGTTTGCAGGGCAAACCCGTGTTATTGGCCTACTACCAACCCTCGACGGGAACTGCTGCCGATGTGCTTTCGCTGTGTCAGACGTTCCTAAAAAGTTCGGATAAATCGGGCTTAAAGGTAATTCCCCTTCCAATTGGTGAAATCCGCGATGCCTTAAAACAAAAGGCAGAACTCAAGCTGGACTTCCCGTTGTATGATGGTGTAGCAACCTACAAAACGCATGGCTTAGAATCCACACCCGTGTTGATTCTGCTCGATAGCGAAGGAATCATTCGTTACATCGCCAACGGTTGGAACGACTCGGTAAAAAAGGAAATTCAGGAACAATTGGAAAAGTTGACAAAATCGGCCTCTGGACTTCCCCGATAGGATGAATTGGAGGCAGCATGTCCACATACCAAATACAGGCTCCGACTCGGGTTTGTGCCTCGACCGGTGCAGCACTTAAACCAAACGAAAAGTTTGTCTCGGCTTTGTTTGAGGATCAAGGGAAGTTGGTCCGGCGGGACTATAGCCTACAGGCTTGGGCAAATGTTTCGGCCTCACTCCAACCAATTGCCTTTTGGATCAGTCGGATTCCGGAAGAGGGTAAAAAAGCCAAACTGGTTGTGAATGAGGAAGTGCTGGTCGATTGTTTAGAGCATCTCTCGAACAATCCCGATCCGAGTAAAACGAATTTCCGCTATATCGTTGCCCTGCTGCTCATGAGGAAAAAACGGTTACGTTTTGAAGATTTACTCAAGAAAGATGGGCAAGAGATACTGGTTCTGCGCGATTATAAGACGAAAAAGATATATGAGATACCCGATCCGAGATTGGATGAGGACCAAATCGACAAGGCTCAGGATGAGGTCTTTGCCGTTTTGGGCTGGAGTTAACCGGACCCCCTTGCGAGACCCAAACCCATGAATTTTATTCGTCGAATCACGGCTACGGGGATGGCCCTATCGCTTGGGCTAACGGGGTGCCAATTCTTTCGTTCGGCCCCGCCCCCCGCTAAGACCGATGCCCTCATCAAAAACGATTCCGACGAGAAACCCAATGCGGCTAAACTCGTGAATTACCTGAATCGCGAGGCCGACAAAATTCAATCGATTCGTTCTCGCAACGTCTCCTTCACTGTCTCACCGCAGGGAGATAATTACAGCCTTGATGCCAAAATTATTTGCGATAAACCCAGACGTTTTTCGCTCGTTGGTCGATCGGCCTTGGGAACCGAGGTGATTGCAGGATCGAACGAGGAACGCTTTTGGTTCTGGATCAAACGCGATCCTTCTAATGCCCTGTTCCATT
>CAZFDX010000168.1:0-5314 GCA_964518325.1 uncultured Alcaligenaceae bacterium
CCCGAAACATGTGCGAATCATCAGTGGGGCTTCCGGTGGGATGGTCGGCGCTGCCTATTATGTGGGTTCGCTTGATGAAAATGGGAACTTGCAAGAAGGGTTTGAACCGCGTGATATTGCTCAGGATTTTCTCACTCCCATTGTGAATACCCTTGTGTTTCGGGAAGTTCCCTTATTAGCTTGGCCTTCCAGTTATTACGATTTGGATCGGGGAGAAATGCTCGATCGCGCTATGGAAGGGAATGTGCCCGGAATTCGTGCCGATATCAAAAGACGGTTGAATCACGTTTTTGCCAGACCCTTTCAAGATTGGGCGGACGGTGAAAATGCAGGTTGGCGTCCCAGTATGATCTTTTCCCCCATGCTGGTGGAAGATGGACGTCGCTTGTTGATCTCTAATCGACATGTTCCCTTCCTTACAGTCAGTCGAGGGGATTTTTTATTGCCCAATCGTCCCCAAGGCAGCTTGGTTTCGGGGGTGGAAGAAGTAAGCAAACGTCTGGACGAAAATCAGACCAAGACCCGATCTTCCAAGCGTGGCAAGGGGGGCGACGAAGGAGAAACCGTTTACGCACGGAGTGGCATCGAATTCTTTCGTTTGTTTCCCGAGTCGCGGAATCGATTCCATATTTCAACCGCTGCCCGCATGAATGCCACATTCCCCTTTGTTTCACCTGCGGTGAGTCTCCCTGTGGATAGCCCCCGACGGGTGGTTGATGCCGGCTACTACGATAACACAGGGGTCAGCATTGCCGCTGGATGGATTTATCATCATCGGGCGTGGATTGCCAAAAATACTTCGGGGGTGATGGTCATTCAAATACGGGATTTCACAAGCCATCGGGAGAATCGACACCTTTCTTTACCAACGGCTCAGGGAACCCCATTTTTGCCGGGTTTAACCGGAGTTCTCTCGGCCATCGATCATGCTCGTAGTGCCTCGGCCAGTTACCGGAACGATGCCATGCTCCAATCTTTGAGCGAGTATTTTTCCGAATACTTTGGCGCGAACCGATGGTACTCCCCCGCCACCGGCATCAATAGCTTTTTCACGACCGTTGTTTTTGAACGCTATACCGATGTGGGGATGAGCTGGTATCTCAGTGAATCGGATAAGCAAGATATTGAAAAGAGTTGGGACCAAGGCCCTGCCAACATGAATCCCGGTTCGGTCGAACGGCTCCGCCAATGGTGGAAGAGTCGCTGACCAAAAATCCTCAGAGAACGAACGATTCAAAACAGGAACCCAAAGCCAATCAAGAGAGGATCCATCCCATCCATGAACATCAAGCATAGTTGAACCCAACTCAATCCCGTTTCTTATTCCATCGCCTTTTAGGGCCGTCCCATCCATGAACATTCCTGTTGTTGACCCCCTCTCGCATTTCACATTGAGAAAGGTTCAACTATCTTCCACTTTGTTAATCCTTTTGGTATCTGTATCGGTTGCGTAACTTTCTGAGCTTTCGAGAATCCTCAAAGGGGTCGGGGGCGTTTATAGTAACATCAGATCGCCTTGAATAAGACAGAGGTTACTATGCGAACCTTACTTGGGACATTGGCCCTTGGCCTGACCTTCGTAGCAACAACGCAGGCCCGCGATTATTTGAAACCCGCCAGCGAAACGGGTTGCGCCACTCATGGGACCGCAGTCCAGTTTTACGATTCCCCTCAAGAGGCTGCTCAGCAGGCCCGTAAGGAAGAAAAGTTGGTTATGGTCCTTCACGTTTCGGGGCACTTTGAAGACCCGAAGTTGACCTGAAACAACGCTGAAGCGCTCCGTGTGAACGCTCTCGCGAATGCTGAAGTTGGCAAGTTTGTCAACGAGCATTTTTGTGCCTCTTTCCAAAAGGTGGCAACCTTCAAAATTGTTGATGGGAATAAACAAGGGGGGAATGTGGCAGCGTATTTTTGTGCCCCCGATGGACGAGTCTTGCACGTTGTGGCAGGGCCAGTGAATGCTAATCAATTCCTTCACGAAGCGAAATGGGTGGTCGAGATGGCCACTAAAGGAATCCAAGAAGCAAAGGGGGATGGCAATGCCTTTAAGGCCTTCATGCGAAAAGCACATGCCCAGAAATTGAAGGAAGAATTCGGTCTGATCGTGGAGCCGGTGACCTTCGATCCTCCGGAACCCTCGAAGGAAGAGGATGCGTTGACCTATCGCGATCCTTCGGGGAGAAATTTGGCACCCGTTTTGCCACCCCCTCCGATTGATGGTCCAGATGTTCGGATCGACAAAGCCGAGTTGGCCCGCCGACAAGCCGCCGAAGCTAAAGCACTCGGGGCCGCAGGAATCGTCGATGCCAAAGGGGGACGTTGGGTTCTAGGAACTCAAGGACGTGTACATCAACTTCTCAGCGCTCATAGCATGGTGAAAATTGAGAAGATTTATGGCACGGTTTTCGAGAATATCCTTGGGGAAAAAATTTCTACCAAACCCGTTCAAATTACCCGTCCTTTCTCTTGGGTCGATCGCGAAGGGAACCGAATCGCTAAATAGAAGCCCTTAACAAAAATGGGAATTTTTCGAGGTTCCGGATTTAGAGAGGGTTCCCCCATTTTTGAAATATCCTTACCCCCTTTGGCTCCATCCGGCAGAATCAGGCCGAGTCGCTATTGGGTTTTGCGGGGGGGAAATTTCGGATTCCCAGAGGGATAATCCCCGTATGATTCGGACCCGAGGTAGAATCCTCTTCGTGTGAGGATTCGCCATGTCCGCTGCCGTGATTTCCACCACCATGACTTCCGCAGCATCCCCCCCCCTCATCCCCTTTTTCAAATTCGGCTGCATGAAGTTTGCGGCGCTCCATGCGCTCGGTGCCTTCGGGAACAAGAACGGATTTGGAACCTTGCAGTAAGGCCGAGACGCCACGAGTTTGGGTTGGCTTAATCGTCGGGGGCTTATCTTGAGCTTGGTAACGAACGAGTTGCCCCTCGAAGTTTCTCAGCACAACCGCATCATCGGACATCGAAACCATGTAGTTCGGCATCATCGGAATTTTGCCGCCACCATGAGGGCTATCGACTACATAAGTCGGGATACCCAAGCCGGACATATGACCGCGTAACCCTTCCATGATTTCAAGACCTTTCCAAACCGAAGTCCGAAGGTGTCCTGCCCCAATCACTGGATCGCAATGGAAGATATAATAAGGACGCACCTTGATCCGTAATAAGGCACGGAGCAAACTTCGCATGGTGGCCAAGTCATCATTCACCCCACGCAACAAGACCGAATGATTATTGACCGGCATACCGGCCCGCAACAACGCATTGCAAACTCGTTTGGCCTCGGGGGTCACCTCACGGGGGTGATTGAAATGGGTCTGAATCCAAATTTTCCCCGATGCGCTCAGCAGATCGATCAACTCAGGATCGTACAAGCGTTGGGGAAGGGTAACCGGAACCCTTGTCCCGATGCGGATCACATCCACATGAGGGATTCGGGAAAGATTCTCAACAAAGAAACGGAGCTTGGCAATCGGAAGCGTGAGCGGGTCACCTCCCGAAATAATCACATCGCGAATTTCAGGATGGGCGGCCACATAATCGACCATCCGTTGATCGTCTCGACTGACGGCATCCCAACCCCCGCGCACCATGGTTGCACGTTTGCGGGTGCAGAAACGGCAATACATGCTGCAAACATGGGTGGTCACAAGCAAAGCCCGATCCGGATACCGGTGGGTTAAGCCCCGAACTGGTGAATCCAAATCTTCTTCCAAGGGGTCTTCCAGTTCGTATCCAGAAGGATTCTCTGCTTCTAAGGGAGAAGGGACAGACTGGATTCGGATCGGGTCTTCGGGATCATCGGGATTAATCAGAGAGAAGTAATAAGGGGGAATGGCCAGCTTGTACTCGCCTTCTAACCGACCTAATGCCTCGATCTCTGCATCCGTGAAACTCAAAAGATGCCGTAGTTGCCGGACCGAGCGGATGGAGTTTTGCGATTGCCATCGCCAGTCGTCCCATTGGGATTGGGGAACATTGGCCCATAAAGGATGACGACGAGGTGAACTCGGTGGCTCATCATCGTCGTAGCCGCCGGATCGCACGGGATCCATATTCAAGGGGCGGGCTTCCGATTCACTCATAAAGGTGCTGTTGACCTCCGGTCGAACTGTTCAAGTTTTTAGAATCGTCGTGACTCTTCTTGAACACATCATTTGTTGCATCAACCACTCTCGATGCAACCCATTTAATCGGATATAGTAACTCTCTTTACTAAAAACACAAGCTCTAACCTTCCTATTTCTGTATCTTCCCTCAAAGTTTCTGTCTTAAGAGGCGATACCTTCGGCAAGATTGAACTCAGAAACCAACCAGCTCGAAAAAATTTTATCTCCAAACTTGGTTGATTACTCGACCTTTCGACAGCTTCGAGAACTTTCTTGATCGTCTTTGAAATGAATCGGAAGAATCGTTGCTTCCACCGTTCGATTCTGTCAGTTGGATCGAATGAAAGGGAATCGAACCGCAGGTAATCAAACGGAGATACCGTCAATAGTGAAGAAGGTTGAACACTCGATCGGGAGACGGGAGTAACCAGTTTCTCCCTGACTTCTCGTTCTCCCTGACTTCTCGGCCTTGTCAGTAGAGAAGAAGGTTGAACACTCTCTTGGTAACGAAACCAAGCCCAAACTCAATGGAACTCGATCAGGGTTTGCGTGCGAAGAATGCTGCCTTCGATGGGATAAGTGTGGAAGGTGTTGATGATGATTCGTCCGCGTATCCCCTCTGCGGTGATGAGTCCGATCGGGGGCGGCAAGAGTCGATTGGGGGAAGCAAAGCGATGGAACAAACCCCGTTTCTTGCTTTCGTCGATCAATTCATTTTGAAGATATTCAAAAAGGAAATCGCTCACAGTTTCGACACGAGCTTCGGTTTCCCAACGGAGAAACGGGTAAGGGGAAAGGTTTTTTTGTAAGGGGTAACGGATTCTTCCCCAAGCTAAACGACCTTGTTTCGGGGCAGGCCAATCTCGTTTGACGATTGCTTCAGTGACACAGAAACAACCTTGATGCCAACGGATCACATGACCATCCGGCGTGATGTGGAAATCTAAATTGCAATCGTCCAACGAAAGGTATCGAGATGTCGTGGGTTGAAATAGCTCTGGGTGCAAGGCACCTTGCAAGCAAAATAGCGAAAGCTCGGCAATCGGCGGTCGAACCATAGGGATGATAAACTTAAGCCCAAGCCCCACTGAGGCGAGCTTTATTGCAGCCGCAATGGAATACTCTCTTTACTCCTGCCTCCTATACACATCTGACGCTGCCGCCGCCCTTCCCTACGTCTGTCTTGGTGCTCG
>CAZFDX010000169.1:0-2962 GCA_964518325.1 uncultured Alcaligenaceae bacterium
ATACGAATTAAGGGGATTTTCTGCCGCGGATCGACTACATCTCCTTCACGAAACAGAACCTCTTCCACCAGTCCGCTGAGACCCGAGGCAATTTTGTTGAGCGATTCCGCTTCAATGACCCCGATGGCATCGATACTCGAGGTAAGGGCTTTCTGCTCGACCACTGCTAATTCTACGCTTCGGCGAAGATTCACTTTGGCCGGCGTCATGTCGGAACCACCTTGAGGAGCAGGGATGCCTTTCTTGGCACAGGCAGACAGAAAAACCAAGCAGCTCAAAAGAATCAGACTTGAGAACACTCGCAACGGCATAGATGGAACTCGGTAGGTCGATATTCAACTATTTTAGATTTTGCTACTCTTCCTAACAGCATTTCCATGGAAGTTTTTCGAGGAAATTCCATTGGGGGAAACTCAGCCCCTTCCTTCTGAGGGTGAATTTCGCCAATCAGAATATACCTCCATCGTTGTGAGATATTTCACAGAGAAAATTCCGATGGATTCGGAAAGGGGATTTCTGACTTTTGAACAGGGTATGAGTACGTCTATCTGAACAAAGTATCAGAGGATGTATGGGAACAAGGTGAAGGTACCACAAGGCATCGATTGGTTGGACATGGTGAAGGGATTGCTTGGTCAGCGTATAAAAAAGAAAAAAGCCTGCTCAAGAATCCGTTCCGGAGCAGGCTATGTGCATCCTTGCACTCCACCGTCGTGGCTTCAATGTATAATGATGGACCCGTTTTGAGTCGTAGCTTCTATCGGAATTATTGCCCCGTTTTGATTTGATGAATCACGTTACGAATGGCTTCCATTTTGTCGGAGCTTCTGGCTTCATATCGTGCAAACATCGTTTTGCCGGCAGGTTCTTGGGTTGAGCAAGCAAAGACCCAATCGCCATTTTCCACTTGTTCTAGGCGTTGCCATTTCACACCACAGGAAGCTAAAACCGATTGGGCTTCTTCCATGGTGCGGATGTTGGCGATGTTGTAGTCGGGAATGTATTTGGGTTTCTCGGCAATACTCATATCGGGTGAGATCGACGAACCGCTGGTAATGCCGACCAAAGGCGAGTTCCCGCGTGAGGTCACACTTCCCGACGAGGGAGGGGTATTCCATGCGGGGGGGAGACTCGGCCCACGCACTCCGGCCTCGGCAATTGCCATACCGGGTAAGCGTGCCCCTTGAGGATTGTTCGATCGGCGAGCATATTTGCCATCGCCTTCTAATCCCGTGCTGCGTGTGAATAGGCTTTCGGTCGTTAAAGTGGGTAACGATTGAATCCCATTCGGATTATAATCTCGACTAAAGCCAGGGGCTTCGGGTGCCCCCGCTCCAATCCGATAGCCCGCATCGTAGGCGGGGGAATCTAATCCTTGACCTCCTCGTTCGGGGGGGGGGGTCGCTGTGATCGGTCGATTGAAATTTCCCAAGGCAGGATCGGTCTGATACGCACCACCTGGTAAAGCACAACCTGAACTCAATGTTATCAGTGTGACCGCTCCAAGGGTTGCGACCTTCCGCAGTCGCGAAATCTTTCCACTGGTCATCTTGACCTCTCCCCTTCTTCACCATAAACCGCTACAGTTGCTCTAAAAAAGAGGTTCTGCAAACGAGTTTTGTTTCCAATTCACTGGTATGAGTATCGGATTATCATGAATCGAAAGTTCGATTCTTTCCCCAAAATTATCAAAACTGTTGCAACCCTATAAAATCGTTACCATCGTTAAATTTAACCTAACTTACTCAAACTTATGTCAAAACACCAAATCGCTGTTATTGCAGGTGATGGAATTGGTCCCGATGTGATCGAGCAAGCGATCCGTGCTATCGATGCCACAGCTAAGAAAACGGGAACCCAGTACGAATGGAATCGCTTACCTTGGGGAAGCGAATTCTACAAAAAAACGGGGCACATTCTCCCTACCGATGGTTGGGAAACCCTGAAAAAACACGATGCGATCTTATTCGGTGCGATCGGTTCACCGGACGTGCCCGATTCGGTCACGGTTCATGAGTTGCTGTTGCCCATGCGTCGGCGATTCGATCAATATGTTAATCTGCGACCTGCTTATCTGTTTGACGGGGTTCCCTGTCCGCTGAAAGATAAGGCGCCGGGTTCGATCGATATGGTCGTTTATCGGGAAAATACAGAAGGGGAATATGCCCCCGTTGGTGGCCGACTTTATGAAGGTGCCCCCGAGATCGCCATTCAAACGGCCGTATTCACCCGTCGGGGTTGCGAGCGGATCATCCGAGCAGCTTTTGAAGCCGCCCGTCAACGTCGTAAGAATCTCACTTCTATCACCAAATCGAACGCTCTGGTTTATGGCATGGTTCTTTGGGATACCGTTGCCAAAGAAGTGGCACAAGACTATCCCGATGTGAAATTCTCGTCGTTGTTGGTCGATGCTGCCGCGATGGACTTCGTTCGACAACCCGAAAAGTTCGATGTGGTCGTGGCCAGCAATCTCTTCGGTGATATTTTGACCGACCTCTCTGCAATGGTGACCGGCAGCGTGGGTTTGGCTTCGAGTGCGAACATCAATCCCACGCGAGAATTTCCCAGTATGTTCGAGCCAGTTCACGGAAGCGCCCCCGACATTGCCGGTAAAGGGATCGCCAATCCTTTGGCAGCGATTTTATCCGGCGCTCTGATGCTCGATCATCTCAAGGAGACAGCCGCCGCTGAAATGATTCGTCAAGCGGTGAAGCGAGTCCTTGCAGAGAAAATTGCCCTGACTCCAGACCTGAAAGGGAATGCCACCACATCTCAGGTGGGAGATGCCATCGTTGAGGTCATAAGTCGCATGTAATCACAAAAATAATCGGGGTATAATGAAAGGAAACCTGAGGGAGACCACACGATGAGGAACATCGATCTCACCGAATTACCCGATATCGAATACCCTGCTCATCCGGAGGAACGATTGGCCGAATCGCAAATCCACTTCGATTACATC
>CAZFDX010000170.1:0-3767 GCA_964518325.1 uncultured Alcaligenaceae bacterium
GAACTGAACGGATAAACCCACAAATCATCATGAATACACCCACCCCCGAACAAATACAACCCATTCTCAAGATCGTCGGTCGCGGGCTACAAAAACGACGGCCCGAAAACGAAATGATTGCGGCCCTCACGCAACTTGGCATCTCCACAACTGACGCACCGAAAATTTTCGAGCTGGTTCGAGAACAGATGCGGGCAGGAGTTCAGGCCGCCCTTTTGGGACAAGAGATTCAACATCCTGCCGAGGGATTCCCGAACCCTCTTGCGGAAGCTGCCTATCGAGAAGGTTATTCTGCTTATCGAAAGGTGAGTCAGGGAATGAAAATCGAACGGATTCTTTTCCTCATCGTCGCGTTGGTTATCGTCATCATATTGCTTGCTCAGGTGTTAAAATTCTGAGATTCTTTGGGAATTCGATTCACGATATGATGGAGAAGGTATACTGGAATTATAATCGTTGAATCATCATTTTATAGCAGGAATGTGCAATTCACAATTATATGACATTCCTAAGTGTGAGATATATTCCCATCTCATCACCATTATATTTCTCAATGTGATAATCATTGTGAGATAATTGAGGAGATTTGTTCATTTCTGATCGATCTCTCATCTTGTCCAGTTGAACGAATAGAGAGAAAAATCGATCGAGCGATCGAGGGAGTTCAATTTTTGTCCCTTGTTGGAAAAAAAATTCCCATCCCTGAGTTGTCTCCATCATTTTTATTCGAGAAAAATAGCAGATTTTTCGAAAGGTCTCTTTTGGCATCCGACTTGCAAGGCGACAAACCAGAACGGTTTCCTCATGCTAGGCAATGGAATGGGATAGGTGCATAAAGTCTCCCTAAACTCTCCAACCCGATGATATGGGAATGATGTTCGTGCTTCCGTTTTTTTCATCAACAGGAGACAACAATAATGTACAAAAAAACATTCCCTAGGGCATTTACACTCATCGAACTTTTAGTCGTGATTGCGATTATTGCGATTCTGATAGGTCTGTTATTGCCAGCCGTGCAAAAAGTGCGCGAGGCTGCGAACCGAGCGAGTTGTCAAAATAATCTGAAACAAATCGGATTAGCCACGCACAATTTCGAGACAGCACTGAATCGACTCCCTTGGGGAACCCGTCATGGTCACGCCGATACGGGGCAAGCCACCGAAGGACTGAATCAATTTTATGGCAGCTTTATCGAAATTTTGCCCTTCATTGAACAAGATAATGTCTCTCGTTTGTATGACCCCTCGAAAAGTTATACGGATACAACGTTGAATAGTTCGGGGGTATCGAACGCTCAAGTGGTGAACTCGCCACTAAAAGTTTTCTCTTGCCCATCCGATGGAAAAAGCAAAGGCACGGTCACCGGTTGGGGAAGCTACTCGTGGAGTGGAGGTAACAATGGCTCGGATAGCTATCCGGACCCCAATTCGGAATACTTTGGTTATCCTGTCGAAGGGAATACCGGCAGAAATCTTTATGTACCGACCAAAAATTGGGAGGGGGGTTATCATGATGGCGCCATCATCAATTCACGGGAAGGGATTACCAATTGGAATAGTATCCTAGATGGAACCAGTAACACTTTGCTCGCAGGAGAAACAGCTTGGGTTCTCGAACAAATGCCCAACGGAACTTTTGGCATCACCGTTTGGGGGGCAGCCCATTATCCCCGATCCCATGTTTCTACGAATGTTCGACTGAATACTAAAAAATCGCCGGCTGGGTGTAACCCCAATATCGGTTCCGGACCTATGCGAACCATAGTTCCTCTCGATCACCCCTCGAATTGGATCAACAATGGTTGTTTTGGTTTCCGAAGTGCCCATAGTGGGGGAGTGAATTTTGTTTTCTGCGATGGCTCGGTTCGGTTCATTCGAGATACCATTTCGCATAGGACATTTATGGCTTTGGGAAGTCGGGCACGGGGAGAGGTTTTCGGGAATTATTAGATGAGTCTTGAAATATCTCTATCGTAATCACTTTGATTTATTGAATTTGATGTTGAAATATCCCTACCCTAATCACATTGATTTGTTGAATCTGATGTTAAAATATCTCTACTCTAATCACACTGATTTATTGAGTCTGATTTTGAAATACCGGTATGCTAATCACATTGATTTATTGAGTCACACGATATGTATGGCTTAAGGACGATTTGTTGACTCAAAATCGGAATCTGAAAAGACGATCCATCATATGGATTTATCGAGTCTCATCATATCAACCGGATTTATTGAATAGCGATTTCTTTCCCTGTTCGGGCTGATTCGATCACCGCATCCAAAACTTTCAAGGTCAGAACGGCTTGATGGGGGTTGGGGGTAGCATCCGTTTGCTCCCAAATTGCCTTAGCAAAATCATCCAGCATGTGAACCATTTGTTCTTCTTGCGAAACCACGAATCGTTGGGGTTCTTGATCTTCTCGCTCGATGAACCATTCTGCCTGATGATTCGGTACCCAGAATTGTGGAATGCGAATGACGCCCGTTTCCCCAATAATTTCATGCCATTGTCTCATGGGTTGGTTAAAGCCACAATCGAAAGAAGCGGTGCGACCATCCGCAAAGGTCAAGATCGCACTTAACGAGACATCGACACCGTGTCGAAACGTTCCTTTGGCAAATGCTTTGACGGGTTCCACGCCAAAGGCCCAGCGAATACCATACACACAATAACATCCCACATCCAGTAATGCCCCCCCCCCCATTTCTGGTTGGTAACGGATATTTGATATTTCATCGGGTAATAAAAAGGTGAAACTACTTACGACATTGATGACCCGACCAATCATACCGGAATCGATCTGTTGACGAATCTGATGCGTCCTCGGATGATGGGGCCACATAAAACCATCCATCAGCCGTACCCCTTTTTTGTGACAATACTCAACAAGAGCGCTTGCTTGGGGAGCCGTCGGACATAGGGGTTTCTCGCACAGGATGTGCTTGCCCGCATCGGCTGCCTTACGGGTCCAAACATCATGAAGATGATTCGGTAGGGGGATATAAACGGCTTCTATGTCGGGATCATCAATTAATTCTTCGTAACTCCCGTAGGCTTTTGGGATGGAAAATTCTTGGGCGGCTTTTTGGGCCTTGTGCAGGTCTCGCGAGGCAATCCCCACGAGCGATACGGTTTTGGAGGCTGCAAACGCCGGTTTCAGCCGTTCGTTAATTTTGGCCACCCCGAGAATTCCCCAACGAATCTTTTTCCCCTCACTCATCTTGCACCTCATAACGGAATCAGGAAACTATCTTTGTTGTATCGTCATCCTAACCCAATTGGTCATGGCAGAAATTCATTCCATTCATCTTCGAGGCCCTTGGACGATCTCTTCTTCGGAAAAAAGCGTGACGTATGCTCATCCCTGTTGCTGGGCCGAGGCCGGTTTTCCGCATTATTCTGGGACTCTTCGACATCTGCGATCCTTCGGAAAACCAACGGGTATCGAAGGTTGCCGGCTTTTTTTGCACTTCGAGAAAATTCAAGAACAAGGTTCGGTCTACCTCAATGGGGAATTACTGGCTTCGGATTGGAGATCGGGGAGTCTTGAAATTACAAACAAACTGCCGCCACGCAATCTGCGGCTCGTCGAGGTAACTTTTCCAACAGACCAGGGTGGAATTATCGGTTTCGTCAGTTTAGATATTTTTAGCGAAAAACATTGCTTATATTAGCCTAGAAGATTTTTTTAATACAGGATGCAGTTCAGAAATGGGATGTGCTCTTGCTCACAGGCATGCACGTGAGTCGTTCACCGCGAG
>CAZFDX010000171.1:0-4615 GCA_964518325.1 uncultured Alcaligenaceae bacterium
GATTGATAGAGCCACCCTCGATCTTTTTCACCTTTCCATTCTACCCGTCTCAGATCGAGTTTCTCCATTTTGCGAGTTTCTATTTCGCCGGCAGGGTCCAGCTCGGAAATTTTTGCCTTCAGGTCGGCCCGTTTTTCGTCGTTTAAGCGTTCGAGTTTTTCAACGAAACTGCGTGGAACCGAGGTGGTGAGAGCAAAGGTCGGGCGACCCGGATTCCGATTCACAATCTGAAATCGGATCGATTGTGTCGATTCTTCTAATAATAACCCCTTCCAAACGGTCCCATTTTTCAAAACGAGAACGTCGAATTGCCAATCGGAAGCAACGGGTTGCCCGTGCCCTTGTTGCGGTGCAAGGGATGAGAACGTCACAATCGTCAGAATGAGTAATACCCGCCTCATCCTCAAGTGCATCTCCCGCCGATATGATCTCGTTAGGAGTCATTGTAGTTGATAAATGGCGGTCCGTGCAAAAACAAAATGAGCCAACCCAAAAGAAGGGGAACATCAAACACGGGAAGGATTAAATCGCTTGCGTGTGCAAAAACACCATGAGCCAACCCAAAAGAAGGGGAGATGTACGGGGGAACCTCGGTCGTGCCAATGCCAACTCGACAAAACAAAATGAGCCAACCCAAAAGAAGGGGGGGGGCACATCGTTCCAAATGGCAATCGCTTTTGGGGGCATGCCACCGCGAAATCAGCAGAGGGACAAAGAAAAAAGAAGGTGACTGAGCCACAGCGACAACATCGGGAGAGTGAAACTATCTCGGTCTTAATTGGAGAGAAAAGGTTGCGGATTACTGAGCCACGGCGACTTACTGAGCCACGGCGACTAAAGCCGGACGCAAAACCCGATCATGCAAACGGAACCCCGCTTGGAAAACCTCAACAATCCGATTACTTTCGACCCCCTCCGTTGCGGGGGCCTGTTTGACGGCCTGATGCAAATTAGGATCAAACGGTTGCCCGAGCGCCTCGATCGGTTGCACGCCGTGTTTTTTCAAAATATCAAGGAACTGCGAATGGGTGGCGATGACCCCTATGGTCAGGGGGCTATTATCCCCAGCTTGTTTGGCTGCCTGAACCGCCCGATCCAGATTATCCAAGGCCGAGAGCAAATCGAGCAGCAATTTCTCCGAGGCAAACTTTAATTTGGCTTCGGTTTCTTGCTCGTTCCGCCGCATGAGTTTTTGCATCTCTTTGTTCGAGTTTTGGAACTCGGCCAAAGCGTAGATCAATTCCTTTTCGCGATTCTCTAGGAATTGAATGCGTGCATCCTTCGGATCGGTCGGAGTTTCCGGCGGGGGCGTAGATGTATCGGTAGTGGTCTGATTTTCGGTATTCATAATGCATCAATTAAGATTGGTCCGAATGAAAAATTCCTTTGATTTTATCGAGAAAGCTCTTACGAGTTGGGGAAACCTGTTTGTGTTCGATTTCGGCCAATTCGCGAAGAAGCTCCTCTTGCCTTTTGGTAAGTTGGGTGGGGACTTCGACCGTACAGCGTAAAACGAGGTCTCCTTTTTTGGTGCTTTCGATGGGTGAACCATGACGGTTGACCCGCAATTCAGGCATCCCTTCGCCTCGAATTCGGAATTCGGTATGGCTTTGGGTTCCTGCGGGGATGGTCAGGGAGACCTTTCCGGTTAACGTGGGGACTTCCACGGTGGCCCCAAGGGCGGCTTGGCTGAAGGTAATGGGGAACTCCGGCAGATAAAGGTCTTTGCCTTCCCGCACAAACATTTCGTGTTCTTGAACGCGCACGACTAATTCCAAATCCCCACGGGGGGCACCCGGATCGCCGGCATCACCTTCGCCACCCAGAAGGAGACGTAAACCGGTATCGGCTCCCGGCGGGACGTTAGCCGTGACCGAGCGTTCGACTTGAACTCGTCCCACACCGCTACAGGCTTTACAGGGGTCCGAAACGGTTTCGCCGGAACCATTACAGGTCGAGCAGGTTTGACGGAACTCGAAGAACCCTTGCCTTTGAATGACTTCGCCGCGTCCTTTACAGCGTGTGCATTGTTGTTTCTTGCCACTGGTCGAGCCTTTCCCCATGCATTCTAGGCAGGTTTCGAGGCGTTTGACTTTGACGGATTTGCGGACTCCTTGGGCGGCTTCGAGCAAGGTAATATCGATGGGCATGCGTAAATCGGAACCGCGTTGAGGTCCGCGAGGTCCGCGCGAACGCCCCCCCCCTCCCATGAAGGCGCCAAACAACCCATCGACCAAGTCGGCAAAGGTGGCACTGGGTCCGAAACCTGGCCCCCCCCCTCCGGAGTTTTCGAGTCCGGCGTGACCGTACCGGTCGTAAATTTGGCGCTTTTGTTCATCGATGAGGACTTCATGGGCTTCGACAACCATTTTGAATTTGGCTTCAGCCTCGGGGTCACCGATGTTTCGATCAGGGTGATATTGTCGGGCGAGCTTTTTGTAGGCCTTTCCGATTTCCTCGGCATCGGCATTTCGGGATACACCCAACACTTCGTAGTAGTCGGCCTTGGCCATAGTGTTTCAACCTAAATCTCGGGAAACTCCTGTGCAGGGAGATTCTTTTGTGGTAGTTCACAATATCAAAGCGAAAGGCGGCACAGGGGCCGCCTTTCCTTGAGGTGACGGTAATTTATTCTATCACGCAACGGCGCCGGCGACAGAAGGTTTCTTCTCGTCTTCTTCGATCTTGGTGATCATCACTTCGGTGGTGAGCATCAGCCCTGCGATGCTGGCGGCATTGCGAAGAGCCGAGCGGGTCACCTTCGTGGGGTCGATGATACCGGCTTCAAACATATCAACGATTTCACCCGTGTTGGCATTGAAACCACTGTTGATATTCTTTTCGCCAGCAAGATGAACATCGTCTGCGACCACGGCGCCATCTCGTCCCCCGTTTTCGGCGATGGTGCGGATGGGTTTGCTAAGTGCCCGAGCCACTAATTCCACACCGAGACGTTCATCTCCCTCGAAGGATTTCGCCAATTCTTTGACGACCGGAACCGCACGGAGTAAGGCCGTTCCACCACCCGGAACAATCCCCTCGGCCACGGCAGCACGGGTGGCATGCAGGGCATCTTCAACGCGGGCTTTGGTTTGTTTCATTTCGGCTTCGGTTGCGGCCCCCACACGAATGATTGCCACACCGCCGACCAATTTCGCCAACCGTTCCGAGAATTTTTCTTTGTCGTATTCGCTTTCGGTTTGGCTCATTTGGGTGCGGATTTGTTGGATACGCTCCGTCAGGGCTTTTTCGCTCCCTTGGCCATCGATGATGGTGGTCGATTCTTTTTCAACCACCACTTGTTTGGCTCGGCCCAAGTGTTCGAGTTTGACGTTTTCGAGCTTGATACCAAGGTCTTCGCTGATGAAGGTCCCGCCGGTGAGAACGGCAATATCCGCCAGCATGGCCTTACGGCGATCCCCAAAGCCGGGGGCTTTGACGGCACAGACTTGCAGACCGGCTTGCAGGCGGTTCACCACCAACGCAGCCAAGGCATCGCTTTCGACATCTTCGGCGATGATTAACAAAGGTTTGTTGGTCTTGACGACTTCTTGCAGAATCGGCAGGAGGTCGCGGATGCTGGAAATCTTCTTTTCGTAGATCAAGATATAAGCATCTTCAAATTCGCACTTCAGGTCGGGGTTATTGATGGCAAAGTAAGGAGAAATATACCCCTTGTCGAACTGCATCCCATCGACGAATTGCAGTTCGGTTGTCGAGGTTTTCCCTTCTTCGATGGTGATAACGCCATCTTTACCCACCTTTGCAAAGGCATCGGCCATTAACTTCCCAATGGCGGGATCGTTGTTGGCAGAAATGGCAGCAACATGCTCCATTTCTTGTTTGGTGCTGAGCTTTTTGGTGAGCTTTTCGCTGAGGAATTTCTCAACGGCTTCGACGGCTTTATCAATCCCGCGTTTGACCGCCATGGGGTTCGCCCCTGCGGTAATGACGCGAAGCCCTTCTTGATAGATAGCCAGCGCCAAGATGGTGGCGGTGGTGGTGCCATCCCCTGCGGTGTCGCTGGTTTTTTGAGCAACGGCATTGACGAGTTTGGCGCCCATATTTTCAAATGGGTCGGCCAAGTCGATTTCTTTGGAAACGGTGACCCCGTCTTTGGTGACGGTGGGACCGCCAAAGGTTTTATCGATAATCACGTTTCGACCCGTTGGCCCCAAGGTAACGCCGACGGCTTTCGCCAATTTTTCGGCCCCAGCCAACAGTTTCTTGCGAGCATCGTCTGTATAAAGAAGTTGTTTTGCCATGGTCTATTTTCTCAAGTTAGTTGGTTGGTTAGAGGCTGCCTTACGACACGACTTTCGCGAGAATATCGCTTTCTCGCATGACTTTGTATTCTTTATCGCCTTGTTTGATCTCACTACCGGCGTAGCGACCGAACAAAACTTCGTCGCCAATTTTCACGCTCAACGGGGTTCGTTCGCCGTTGTCGCGAAGTTTGCCGGGGCCTACGGCAATGATTTTGCCCCGTTGGGGGTTTTCTTTGGCGGTGTCCGGAAGAAGAATGCCGCCTGCGGTGTTTTCTTCGGCTGCCACAGGTTCGCTCAAAACAAGGTCATCAAGAGGACGGAACGCAATAAGGCACCTCCCTTATTTA
>CAZFDX010000172.1:0-2704 GCA_964518325.1 uncultured Alcaligenaceae bacterium
ATTCTGGGGCATCTCAAACTGATGGCCCGTCTCGTCATGCAAAAGAGAAAAACGCCCCCCCCCGCTCGAATACAAAACTCACACTCGTTGCCCCAGACACAACAACCCCAACAAGAGATCACACCATGAATATGATTTTCCGACCGAATCAGCCGCTCGCTCTTCCTTCGGATCAAGATGCTTCGGGGCGCACCTTCGATGAAGCCGAAATTGCCCTCGTTGCTGAGGTTCTTCGGTCGGGCACGTTGACAGTGACCAAGGGGCGTTTTGGAAAATCGTTTGAAGCTGAATTTGCCTACACCTTGGGCGCCAATCACGCTCATTTTTGCTCCTCGGGTTCTGCTGCCGTTCATTGTGCCATCGCTGCCATCAACCCGAATCCGGGCGACGAGATCATTACAACTTCGATTACGGATATGGGGGCACTCACCCCAATTCTGTATCAAGGAGCCATTCCGGTTTTTGCTGATGTGGACCCTCACACTGGAAACGTGACGGCCGAGACGATTGCCCAACGGCTTTCCCCTCGCACCAAGGCGATCATCGTCACGCACTTGTTTGGCAATCCTTGTGAGATGACCGAAATTCACGCGCTGGCTCAGGCTCATCATCTGCCGATTATTGAAGATTGTGCCCAAGCCTTTCTGGCCACCCATGCGAACAAACCCGTGGGATTATGGGGCGATTTGGGTTGTTTTAGCCTGCAACAAGGCAAGCACATTACTACGGGAGAAGGGGGCGTCGTGATTTCCAACAACGCATCGCTGGCCCGTCACGTTTATTTGTTCATCAATAAAGCATGGGGCTACGGCGATCCCAACCCCGATCATTATTTCATTGCTCCGAACTATCGCGGGAGCGAATTGCAAGCCGCCGTCGCACTGGGGCAATTGCCGAAACTCCAAGGGGTCGTAAAAGCACGGCAAAAAAGCGCTGCCCAACTGACTGAACTTCTGAGCGGGATCGACGGTGTCGAGACCCCCAAAATCGATCCCCGAAATTCTCCGGTATGGTGGAAATATCCCCTGATGGTGAATCCGAACCAGATCGAGGGGGGGGCCGTTGGGTTGGCGAAAATGTTGAAGGAATGGGGTATCGCTAGTGCGCCCCGCTACATTCAAAAGCCAGCCTTCCGCTGCCAAATTTTCCGTGAACAAAAAACCTTTGGCGACAGTCGTTGGCCTTTCACCTTAGCGCGACCCGAGGCGGTTGATTATTCTGCGGAACGATTCTCGGGCACGTTTGAGTATCTTGAACGGGTTTTGGTTCTTCCTTGGAATGAACGCTACACCGAGGAACATGTCGAATACATTGCTCACGCAGTTCGGGAATGTGTTAACACCTTAACCAAAAAGTCGTAATCGGAGTTGCGATGAAACCCCCAGTGAAATTTGCCTTGATCGGTGCTGGCGGCATTGCTCAAAGCTATGTCCAAGCATTTGAAGGTCACAGCGACGCCCAATTATGTGCCGTGGTGGATACCCGTGCCGATGCGGCGCAAGCTCTGGCTGAACGAATGACCTGCCCTGCTTTCACCGATCACCAGACCCTATTGAAAAGCGGTCCTGAGATCGATGCCGCTATTATTTGTACTCCGCCGAACACTCACGAAGAATTGGCTTTGTGCTTCGCAGAACACGGAAAAAATATCCTCTGTGAAAAACCGTTTGCCTTGAACATCGATTCGGCCCGACGCATGATTCAAGCCGCCCTGAAAGCTAATGTACAAATCACGATGGCTTCCAAGTTCCGTTATGTTTACGATATGATCCGCCTCAAAAGCCTGATTGCTTCCGGCGTATTAGGTGACATACTGCTGATTGAAAATGCGTTTACTTCTCGTGTGGATATGTCGAACCGGTGGAATGCCGATCCGAGCATCAGCGGGGGGGGGGTATTGATCGATAACGGGACGCATTCGGTGGATATTCTGCGCTATCTTGTCGGCCCGATTCACGATGTGATGGCCCTTGAATATGCAGGGGTCAGAAAACTTCGCGTGGAAGATTCGGCACGGATGTTGGCCCGCTTCACGAAGGGGATTCAAGCTCATGTCGATCTTTCTTGGTCGATCAACAAAGAACTCGATTGGTTCGTAAGTGTTTTTGGCACGCAAGGGACCGCCCAAGTAGGTTGGAAACAATCGCGACATAAAACCCATTCGGCCCGAGAATGGACCATTTTCGGCAATGGCTATGACAAAGTTCAGGCGTTTCGAGATATTTTAGGCAATTTTGCTCGGGCTTGTCGCGACCATGAACCGCTGTTAATTTCTCCCGCCGATGCGGAAGCCTCGGTCCAAGTGATTGAAGCGGCCTATCGATCGCTGCGAGAAAGTGGCTGGTTCCGCGTTGGTCCCATCTCCGATTATGGTGCCCGCTGGGTCTATTGATTATCGCGCTCAGAAAGAGGGGGCCTCTTCATTTTGAATCGACTGATTCTTGATCGAATTTCTTTATTAAATGATTCATTGAAATATCCCCTCTTCTGCCGATTCATCTTTTCGCTCGATCGAATTTCTATACTAGATTATTCGTTGAAATATCAACATTCCTCTTTCTTCAAATCATTTGTGTGAGGATTTTTTATGCGGTTTTGGTTCACACTTACGCCCCTCACCGTGCGGGCTGTGCAGTTTGTTGGGGGTTCTGTTTTTTGGGATAATGTTCACATCGTCTGCTAGCCGTGGATGGGGGAACATGTT
>CAZFDX010000173.1:0-9741 GCA_964518325.1 uncultured Alcaligenaceae bacterium
CCTAGTTGGGCTTCCCGCATGAATCGGATTTGGGCATGATGATCTTGCGAAACATCCTTGGGCAGAATTTTGATGGCGTATCGCTTTTTATCGGCTTCCCCAAGATAAACTTCGCCTAAACTGCCTGCCCCTAACTTCCGAAGGAGACGGAATCTCCCTAGAACACGCAAATTCTCGGAGGAATGAGGTGTGAATCCTAGTCGTTTTGCGATGACTCGGGTCGAACCGAGCGGATTGAATGACATGGCCCACGCCTCCTTGTGGTCTCCACGTTGATTTTGATCCAACTACTACCGTACTGGATGGATTGGGGTTGTTTCTTGGGGCAGCTCCCTTCCAATACGGATCTTCCTTGACACAATCCCAACTTTCTGAGCATTTACTCAAAGTTTAATATGTAATGAGGTCGGTCTTCAAGGAAAGTTTTGACAGATTTCCCGAACTTTTTGGAAGTATAGGTAAAATAGTGAATCTAGAAAAGAAAAATCGGATGCGGGTAACCCTTTTTTTCAACCTTGGCGAAAGACCATGAGGGAACGCCTCTGAGGAGCGCCTTGAAGGTATACCTCTGGGAAATGCCTTGAGGGAATGTCTTTGGAAAATGCCTCGGGGCGCTGATGGGAGCCAATTCCCCTTCGATACAGAAAACCCGCACCCCTCTTCTGAGTATCCTTTAGGGTCACTCTGTGAATTTTTTCTCCGGAGCTTATCATCGGGGGGCGGAAAAGAGTGGGCTATTCATCCCAATTCGCTTCTGTTAGGTTAAAAACCTACTATAGGGATAGCCCTGTTGTCCTCTCCCCTACATCAGTGAGGTAATTATGTCGGAAGCAACCGAGCCTAAACCAGCAAAGAAACGCCCCCAAACCACCGAAGACTTTATCCAAGAGATTCGTGATCTGGCCGACTCCTTGAATGGTGAAAACATCACCCGAGGGGAAGCCAAAATGCTGGCCGTCGCGTTGAAAGAACTCCGCTATGCCTTCAAGGTGTTCGCCAAACAACGGGGCAAACGCAAAGTGACCGTATTCGGCTCGGCCCGCACCCCGTCAGATGATCCCGTTTACAAAGCGGCCGTGGAGTTTGGCCGACTCGCGAAGGAATCGGGATATATGGTCATCACGGGGGCAGGTCGAGGAATGATGTAAGCCGCCCACGTCGGCGCTGGACGAGAATTCAGCATGGGGTTGAACATCGTTCTTCCGTTTGAGCAATCGGCCAACCCGATCATGGAGGGCAACCCCAATCTCATTTCCATGCGCTACTTCTTCACCCGTAAACTTATGTTCGTCAAAGAGACCGATGCGGTCATTCTTTTTCCGGGGGGGTTCGGCACCCACGACGAAGGTTTTGAAGTTCTAACCTTGGTGCAAACCGGTAAAAGTCACCTCTTTCCGATTGTCATGGTCGATGTGCCGGGGGGAACCTACTGGAAACAATGGGATGAATTCATTCGCCAGCAACTCGGGGCCGCCAAACTGATTTCCCCGCCCGATACCTGTCTTTATAAAATTACCGACTCGGTGGAAGAGGCCATTCAAGAGGTGCGCCAGTTTTATCACGTCTATCATTCTTCTCGGTATGTGCGAAAGGAATTGGTCCTCAGACTGAACCGAGATATTACCGACGACACCTTGGATCGACTCAATGCCGAGTTCAAGGATATTATCTGGGAGGGGGATATTCGGCGGGCCGTTGCCGATCCGGTCGAAGCCAACGAACCCGAATTATTGAACCTGCCTCGTTTACGATTTTGCTTTAACCGGCATGGGTTATCGCGACTGCGTCAAATGATCGATGTCATCAATCGCGACGAATCTCATATAACATCGGGATGACAGATCGGACCTTGAAAGTCTTATTAGTAGACGATCAACGAATCGTCGGCGAGACGGTGCGCCGCATGCTTGCCGATGAAAGCGACGTTATCTTCAAATCGATTACCGACCCCGCGCAGGCCTTGGCCACCGCCACGGAATTTCAACCTACGATTATTCTTCAAGATTTGGTCATGCCCGATGTCGATGGGTTAACCCTAGTCAAGTTCTATCGGGCTAACCCTTCCACTCGGAATGTCCCCATTGTGGTTTTATCGAGTAAGGAAGAACCCCTCGTTAAAGCCAAAGCCTTTGCTTATGGTGCCAACGATTATTTGGTGAAACTACCCGATGCCGTAGAGTTAGTAGCTCGGGTCAAATATCACTCCAAGGCCTGTCTGGCAGCTCGACAACGAGATGAGGCCTTCCGCTCTTTGGCCGAAGCCCAAAAACAAATGGCCGATGAATTAGCCCAAGCCGCTCGGTATGTTCGTTCTTTGTTGCCTAAACCCCTGACTTCGCCGAATATCTTGGCCGATTTCCGGTTTATCCCTTCCTCGCAATTAGCCGGCGATATGTTTGGCTATCACTGGCTCGATGACGATCATTTTGCGGCCTACCTACTCGATGTGAGCGGTCACGGCGTGGGTTCGGCCCTCATGGCGGTGTCGGCAGGAAATGTCCTCACTCATCGTTCCCTTCCCGATACCGATTTCAAGAATCCGGGCGACGTGTTGACCAAACTCAACGGCGTTTTCCAAATGGAGAAACACAATGAAAAGTATTTCACCATTTGGTACGGCGTTTATCATTTACCTTCTCAAACACTTTCTTTTGCCAACGCGGGGCATCCTTCTCCCTTGTTGTACCACGGCAATCAGGAAGCGAAGGAATTAGAATCGGGGGGGTTCGCCATCGGCATGGTTCCCGACTGGGAATACGTTTCTGAAAATTTGAACCTGACCGAAAAAACCCGCTTACTCCTTTTCTCGGATGGGGTTTTTGAAATCGATCAGCCGAATGGTAAAATGTGGACCTACGAGGATTTCCGGACTTTTGCGAATGTGCAATCCGGCGAGGTCCTACTCGATGTTCTCCCCCGTCATGCCCGAAGGCTACGCGGAAACGACATTTTGAATGACGATTTCTCGTTAGTAGAACTCCGTTTCCTCATGAACAGCGCTAGCTAATCGATTGGGAAAGGACCAATCCGCTTTATCTATCGATTGGAAAAGGAGCGATCCGCTTTATCTATCGATTTGGATGTTAAAGGTATTGGAGCCTTTGACGATGGTGGTGGTCAGTCCCGAAGAGGAGACATCGTGATATTTTTTGGGAACCGCCACGAGCTTGAGGTTGACCGCACCCGCTTTGCCATCGGGTCCTTTGTAAGCTCCACCTTGCATCACGGCTTGTTGATAATCCCCCATACCAGCATCCGTATTCACCGCGATATTGACCTCACCAAGGGGGATGTTTTTGATGAGATATTTCCCCGTTTGCGGATCGACTTTCCCTGTGGCCGAGCCGTTGTTGTTCTGAGCAATAATCAGAGCAAACAGCACGGGTTCGCCCCCATACGTCACCGTTCCTTCTAGGGTCGCGCCCGATTCAGGTAACGTAATCGGAGCATTGGTTGCGCACGATGACAGGGCAAACACAAAGCTCGCCAAGATTATTTTCGAGGTAATTTTGAGCATAAATTTTCAAAGGTAAGTATTTGGGGTTGGGTTCCAGAAGAATCAGATTCACAGATTCACACGGGAATTAATCGAGGGTAAAGGTTTCGCCCCCGTTATCCGTGACGGCAGCACTCCAAGCGGGAATGCTAATCCGAGTTGAGATCGTCCGCACGCTGCCATCGAACATGGCCACTTGTACACCCCCTGCAGACATGGGGTACAAGTTATAAAAGTTTTGTTGGCTGGGGATCAAACGGGGCCGAGGTGGTTGGAAAGTTTCAAAGGGTTGGCTTGCAAAGCGACAAGAGGGGAGCCACCATTGACCGTAAGTATCATCCCAACTTACTGAAGGATCATTACAGGTGGTACCAAAGAAGGGCACGCCCGTTTCTGGAGTATCGGTCGTAGCCCACATATTGATACCCCCCGTTTGCGAACCCGTTGAGCCTTGGACCGACCAACTCCGATAGAACATGTTTCCTTGACCGGTCACCATTTGCTTTTCTGCCAAAAGGATCGTGTTGGAGGTTCCATCTTGAATGTTCACCATTTGTTTGCGGCCCCCCCCCACATTCCACCAAGCCACCTTCCACGATTCCATCCCTCGGCTTGTGTTGCCCAAGGCACGAACATTCGCTGCGTAGCTGATTAATCCCATTTGGTAGACGTAATCGGTTCCGCTATTTGGCGTGACCGGTCCGGTCCAAGGCCAAGACCAATTCACACGGCGATAGGGGCTAGCATCGTAGGGGGCGATGTAAGTGCTGGGGACGGTACCGCCGGGGATTTGACTGGGGTCGCTTCGGCGACGATCCATAATGAAATAGCGGTGCCCTAGAATATCGTTGTACAGAGCATCTTGCTCGATGAACGGGAGCAAGCACCAGAAGAAGGTCGTTTTATCGCCCCCTGCGGTCGAGGCATTGAACGGAAGATAGGGACCATCGTAACGCACGGCATTGGCATCGTTGAAAGTGGCCCATTGATTGATCGGGCCGCCTGGGGGAAGTTCACCCATAGCACTATCGGCATTATGGGCTGCCAGTGCCATTTGTTTGAGATTGTTGGCCGAACGGGCACGATTAGCCGCTTCTCGGACCTTCTGTACAGCTGGCAGGAGCAATCCAATGAGGATTGCAATGATAGCGATGACCACAAGCAATTCAATCAAGGTGAATGCGGGTCGCTTTGTGAGTTTCATGGAGAGGTTCCTCAACGAAAGCTAATTAATAAAACACGGAAATTTCATGAAAGTGGACGAAGCCTGAGACAAAATTCATGAGTCTCAGAATTATCATTAAGATTAGTTTAATATATAGTAGATTGATCTTTCAACATCAAGCCCGAAGATTTATCAAAGAAATAATTAGTTTACCTGATTTTTCCCGTCTGTCTCAGGGTAATCCTCCTTCCAAGTTATTTGGATGAGTTTGAGTATGTTGATCCAAGAAGGATTCATTTATGAATAAGAAATGCACAAACGCTCATGAAATTTTAATATAATGATGAGGCTATTCGGCGGAGGGAGATCGCTGGAATTGGGTATGGATCGTGCTAGAATTGGCACACAAAACTATCGTTGGCTTTGGATGATTTGCAACATATCGGCATGAACATCGGCGTTGGCGGCGAGAAGATCGGGGCGAAACACATCACAGGGAGAACCATCGAGACAGGTGACCATGCCCCCCGCTTCGCGAACGAGAACAATTCCCGCTGCCACATCCCAAGCGTAATTGTCCAGCGCCCAATAAGCATCAAAACGTCCTGCTGCCACATAGGCCATGTTCAACGCGGTGGAACCCGTTCGGCGCAGAGATTGGGCCTTCATCGAGAAGATACGCCACCAATGAACATTGCGATCTTGTTTATCCACATCGGGGGGAAACCCTGTTGAAAGCATTGCTTGCCCGATGCTTTTGGTGGCACTAACACGAATCGGGCTACCGTTAAGGGTGGCCCCTCGCCCGCGTGCTGCAGAATACATCTCGTTCAAGCGAGGATCGTAAACGACCCCCACGACCAATTCCCCTTCGAGCATCAGGCCAATCGAAACGCAATACGCAGGGACATCATGAACATAGTTCGAGGTGCCATCTAAGGGATCAACAATCCAAAGGGGTACATCCTTGCGAAAATTTTTGCCCGTGCGGGCATCGGGGTCTTCTTCCCCCAAAAAGGCAAAATCGGGGAAGTGTTGATTGAGGTAACTCGAAATCATCTGTTGCGAGGCGTGATCCGCTTCCGAAACCAAATCGGCTCGCCCTTTTTCCCGTGCCGTGAATCGGCCCCGCCACGATTCTAGAACCGCTGCCCCGAGACGGGCGGCCGTTTCGGCAACTTGTTGACAGTGTGCTAAGGAGATATTCATACCCGATAGGATACCGATCTTTACTCGTATCGCACATCGGCCCGACCGAACAGACGGAAAAGAATTTGTACTTCTTCTTGAGGATATTGGAACACGATCGATCGATTATACAACCACACTTTCGGGCGACCGGCTGGCAGCTTGAACGTCACATCGATAGGCCGACCTGTTACGGGATGGATGATCGTCACATCATGCACGCCAGCGGTGGGATTGAATTCGCGGGCAAATTCTTTCAGCGTTGGGACTCGCGAAGGACGAACGGGGACCGGCGGCAAATCGGGGATGGCCCCTCGAACAATCGGCGGCGGTGCGGGTGCGGGATCGGGCAACAGAACTTCCCTTCTCGATCCCCCATGTTGGCTGGTGGTCGAAAAATTCGGCACGCTGGGAAGCACGGGAATCATGGGCACGGGAACCGTATCAGGTGGTGCAGCCAACACCATCGATAAAAGAAGTAGGGAGTTTGTCATAGCGGTTGCTCGCAGGTGTAATATCCGATACTATCCTAATACGTTGCGTGAATCTTTTTTCATGAAAAATAGGAAATTTACCCGATTCACCTAACCGTTATAATCATCATAATCGTTAAACTCGATCTGTTCTCCCTTTGAGAAGCCTTGGCTCAAGTGAGGTCGCTCCAAAAGATCGGCCCAATTTGCTTAAGTATCATGCGGAAAATATGTTGCGACAATTAGCATCCCCCCTTATCAATCCAAGGATCATTCGACGATTAATCCTCCAGAGAGTTTTGCAGTCGGGATATTTTCAAATCGTGACAACGGGTGAGCGATTCCCA
The DNA here is from genome assembly GCA_964518325.1 of uncultured Alcaligenaceae bacterium. Taxonomy (GTDB): domain Bacteria; phylum Planctomycetota; class Planctomycetia; order Gemmatales; family Gemmataceae; genus SKW135. The sequence continues at coordinate 6,670 of CAZFDX010000173.1, forward strand.
ATCGTTCGTGATTTCATAAACCCAGATCGAACCATCTGTTCGAGAGACGGGTTGCCGTGACTTCAGCCAAGCAAAGGTCTGCGGATCGTCCAAATAAATCCCTTGCAGATTGTTCACACTCACTGCCAGCAAAATCGGCCCGCGCCAATCGATGGGGTCTTCCGGAGAAGGGTCGAATTGTCCCCAACTGATGAGCCTTTGATAGCGAATTCCAAAGGCCTCGGGACGGGCCGTCCCCGAATACGAGAAGTAAATGCTGGGATTCCCTCGGGTATCGAGATATTCTTTCAAGGAGATCAGCCCTTGCCCCCAATCGAGATTAGAATCGCCAAAAGATTGCGCCGCTCGTTCGGGACTGACCCATTCCGAGAAATAAGAGATAGAATGAGGGACACCTCGACTACTGCAAAGCCAAACGAAAAGGATGAATGCGAGATTGAGCAACAAATGATATTGCCCCAAGAAACGGGCCGCCACGATAATCAAAATAGGGTACACAGGTAGAACCACACGCCAACCGAGATTAATTTTGCTGGCCATGCTCATCAAGAAATAACTCGTCGCCGGAAGTAACAAAAATGCGATGTCGCGCCGTTTCCAACCGCTATAAAGTCCCAGAATCGTGAAAAAGGTCAACCAAATGGGCATTTTGTAAAGCAACACCAAAGGGAAATAAGCCAGCCAGCCAGTGCCGACCTGACCATTCCAAAAGTATCTCGGGGTTTGGAAGGAATTTCGCAGGAATTGTTGCTTTAACCCTCGGGGAAATTCGTCGGCATAAATGACAAAGTAAGTGGAAATCAGCACGGCCATCACACAGAAGCCAAGGCGCAAGGCCACCGGAACCAAAGCGATTAGGCCGGTTTTTTCTTGTTCGGGCGGTGTACTGGGAATCGCAAGTCGGCCCCCGTAAAAAACGAAATAAGCACACCCGCCGGCCACCCCTACCAGACACATCAAAAACGAAAATTTACTCGCCAAAGCAAAGCCAAACGCGATGCCGGCAAAATAAAACCAAAACCCCTGTCTTGTTCCGACATATTCCCACAGGCCATAGCAACCCGCCACGAAAAAAAGCCCCAGCCCGAAATCCATACACAAAAGACAGGCTTGGCTTAAAAGGTTCGGATCACTCGCAACCAAAACCCCCGCGACCATCCCTGCCGAGTATCCCGCTAGTCGAGTGGCCCAACGTGCGACCAGCCAAATCATCGCGATCCCCAGAAGCATCCCCATTCGTCGCGCAGGGAACAATAATTGCTGCCAAGTGTGCTGCCCCTCATAAAGAAATTGGTTCCCTAAAATCCAAGCATCGTGTTTTGCCCACGCTTGAGTATCTTCCGGCAACGAGGGATTGAGAAAAATGAGGGGGATCGTCCACCACAATTTCAGCAAGGGAGGATGCTCGAACCCCAAGCGGAACCCGTATCCTTTCCAATAGCTGTAACCTGCGATGAGATAGTTGGCCTCATCGAATGTCGGGGAATTCGCTCGGATAAATCGTTCCCCGCGAAGCAGGAACAAGACCGAAACGAAAATTAACACAAGCCACGTCAAACGTCTCATGAGTTCCTAAAATTGGCTAGAAGATCGAACCCTTGGAATCAGTTTACCCGATTCGGGTCGGTTTGGTCGAACGAATCCCGCAGAAAGGAACCTCTCATGCGAAATCTTCTCGTTGTGGCCACGTTGTTGGCCTTGTTCTCCCCAAGTTACAGTGCGGACCCTTGGCTTGTTCTGGAAGGAGGGGAAGGCCCCGGTAAAGGCAAACACATTGTGCTTGTTAGCGGGGATGAAGAATATCGTTCGGAAGAAATGCTGCCGCAATTGGCCAAAATCCTTGCCACCCATCATGGGTTCAAGTGCACCGTTCTTTTTGCCATCGATCCAGATGGAACGATCAACCCCAACAATACGAAAAACATTCCGGGACTCGAAGCTCTGAAGCAGGCCGATGCCCTGATTCTTTTCATTCGCTTCCGCGATCTGCCCGATGAACAAATGAAACATTTTGCCGACTATTTCGATTCGGGCAAACCCGTGATCGGCCTGCGCACCTCGACCCATGCTTTTGCGAATAAAAGCAGTAAAACCTATGCCGCTTGGCATTGGCAATCGAAGGAGAAAGATTGGGTCGGCGGACTTGGGAAAAAAGTTCTTGGTGAAACTTGGGTCAGCCATTGGGGAAATCATGGAACGCAAGCCACACGGGGAATTTTTGCCCCAGATCAAGCGAAAAACCCGTTGCTTCGGGGAATCAAAGATGGCGAAATTTTTGGACCGACCGATGTTTATGAAGCGCATCCTCCCAAAGATGCCAACATCCTCGTTCTCGGCGAGATCGTCGCAGGGATGAAACCCACCGATAAAGCAGCCGATACCCCGCGCAATAAACCCATGATGCCCATCGTTTGGACCAAAACCTATCAGACCGGTTCCAAAGTCGGTCAGGCCTTTACCAGCACTATGGCTTCTTCCCAAGATTTTGAAAATGAAGCCTATCGACGCTTGCTAGTCAATGCCACCTATTGGGCGGTCGGGCTGGAAGACAAAATCCCTGAAAAGGCCAAAGTCGATTTGGTCGGAACCTATAAACCTTCACCGTTCAAATTTGGCGGCTTCGTCAAAGGCCTTAAACCTTCCGATTTGAAGTGATTGTTCCCCCCTTAAGTGCCTTCTCTCTTTTTCTCCGAATTTTTCTGTTTTCTCCCTCGCAGACCGGAAAAAGTCCCTGTCACGATTGACAAATCTCCACGACTCGATTAGGGTATAACCACTTACATCCCTATCCGGAAAGAAATGTCATTTTGGGAGAATGTCGTCGTGAAAACCTATCTGATTCTCTTCAGTCTCATGATGATTTGTCTGATTAACCTTCAGGCCGAGGAGCAACCAAAGAAGGTGATGAAACCCTATCCGATCGGTGATCTCGTAAACACCCCTTTGAATGGATCGCTTGATGAACGGGTCAAAAGCCTGATCCGCTCAATCACCGCGACGCTCGAACCAAAATCAGGGGAAGACCAAGGAGGCACTACCACGCTGCCGTCTAACCCTTGTGGGCAAACTCTT
>CAZFDX010000174.1:0-2592 GCA_964518325.1 uncultured Alcaligenaceae bacterium
CACTCACTGAGCGGATGCTCACAGGGTTTCGCTCTTTTTGCTGCCGTGACGATTTCATTACCGCCACTTTCTTTACAATATCGAAGCATCAATAATATCGGGCCAATGAACTAACGGGCCAATGAACTAACGGGCCACTGAAATATCGAGGCATTGAAACGGGAATATCTCATCGGCTGGGGGGAAAGCCATTCCCGATCGGTTGGAGGAACATGAATTGGAGAAAGGGTTCGTTGCCACGCCAAAGGGAGTTCAGGAGTGACTGAAATACCCCCGAAACCTACCAAACTAGATCGAGAGGGTTTGGTGTTGATTGGCTTTTGCCTGTTCCTGTTTTTCCGTGAATTGACTGCCGTCGATCTGTGGGCCAGTCACGAAGCACGGGCCGCCCAAAATGCTCAAAGCCTCATCGATTCAGGACAATGGATGCTTCCGCATTTATTCGATGGCACGCCAGAATATCAAAAACCGCCGGGCTATTATTGGTTGGTTGCTCTCTTGGGGCTGATTAACGGATCACAGGTCGCGATTTGGTGTGTCCGCTTTCCCGCTGCTTTAGCGGCTTTGGGTACCGTTTTTCTGTTATGGAATTATCTGCGGGATCGCCTAAACCCTCCTGCGGCACTTTTGATTGCCCTGATCCTCGCAACCAGTGTCCATTTCACGGGGATGGCGCGGGTCGGTCGGATTGATATGTCTCTAACCTTTTTTGTTACGGGTTTGATTTTGCAATTTCGGCAACATGGTTCGTATTTTTGGGGGGGGCTATGGGTCAGCCTGATTCTGATCTTCAAAGGCCCTATTGGCCTTGTTCTGGTGGGGAGCGTGGTACTTGCCTGTTGGATATTCCGAATTCCATTGGTGAGCTGGTCTCGTATTATTCTGACGACGATTCTCGGGGCAATTCCTCCAACCTTGTGGTTTGTTGCGATTCATCTGCAAACCCAAGGGGAATTCACACAGACTTTTTTTATCTACCACCATTGGCAGCGGGCTTCGGGGGGCTCCGAAGCTCTGGAGAAGCATCCTTTGGGGTGGTATATCCCATTATTTCTCAGCCGATTCCTTCCCTATTCCCCGTGCGTGCTAATCGTGTTGATGCGATGGAGGAAAGAGAATCATCCGGAAACTCGTTTCGGGATGGTGTGGTTGGTGAGCATGTTCGTTATCCTATCCCTTTCTCGTTTCAAACGTGCCGACTACCTTTTGCCTGCGTATCCCGGCGCAGCCTTGATCTTGGCCGGACCGATTCAACGCTGGTCCGATCGTTTTCTGTCCAGATCGCCCGAATCCCAACAAGGCTTCTCAAGAAAGTTCGGATGGGTCGTGACCGGTCTTTTCGTTGTTTCCTTCGTCGGTTGGACCCTATTTGATCGACTCGTGACCTTTCCTAAAGCCCAGACTCATGAGGTGAGGGAATTTGCTCGAATCGTTCGGAATCGAGTTCCAACTGGGCAAGAGGTTGTCTTTTTTCAAACCGAGAATCATTTGCTTGCCTACCATCTGGGGGCACCAATTCGTACTGTGGTGAGTAAGGACGAGTTGGAACAAATCCGCCCCGAATATCTGGTGATGCCCGAGGGGGTATTTGTTGAACGGGCCACGAAATGGCCCCTAGAGCGAATTTCTGGTACACAAGATTTTCTGACCGTTCGGGCCTATCATCCGGTGGTGTTAGCCCGTGGAAAATGGGAATAGGGAGAACAATCAAGCAATGACCCCGATCGAAACTGGCTTATCGGTCATTTTACCGGTGTGCGGCCAAACACAGGCCGCCGAGAAAGCGATCCCTGCTTGGCTGACCGCTTTGGAACGCCTTTCGTTGAATACGGAATTGATCGTCATTCACGATACTCCTTTACCCGAAAGTTTGCTCTCCCAAGTGAAAGAAGGGCCTCATCGCTTTGTGTTGATCTCGGCAGGGGAGAAAAAAGGATATGGTCACAGTCTGCAATTAGGGGTTGCTGCAAGCCAATATAGTTTGATGTTCTTAACGGGGTTAGATCAACCTTTTCCCATTGCTGAGATTGGGAAGCTCATTCACGAAATCAATTACAAAACCGAAGAAGGGACCATTATTCCGATCGACGTGGTCAATTTCCATCGGAAGGGGGTCGATCCAACGGCATGGGATCGATTCTGTTTGAAGGTGAGAAGCGGTCTGGAACGATTGATTCTAGGAACGTGGCCTTTACCAAAATTGGGTTGGCTACCAAAATCGGGGCGTTGGATTCCTCGGGCAATGCGGCTTTGGTATGGCATTCGCGTTCATGATCCTGCCAGCCGGCACAAACTCATTCGCCGAAGAATTTTGGAGAAGTTCATCATTCAATCGCAAGGAGAATTTGCCACACGGGAGATACTGGCCAAGGCCAATTTCCTAGGTGCGATGATTGGGGAAATTGTTGTGCCCGATCGTCCCTGTCCGTTCGAGCCGCAGCCAATTCAAGAGCCGGATACTCGAAAAGCCGACGAAAAAGAGGTGTGGAATGCACCCAAATTTGTGATCCATCTGCCCCCGAAATCCGAACCCACCACAACGAAATCCGAACCCGAACCCACCACAACGAAATCCGAACCCGAACCCACCAC
>CAZFDX010000175.1:0-2100 GCA_964518325.1 uncultured Alcaligenaceae bacterium
CCCCGAAATTCATTCGCTGACTCGGGTTATTCGGATTGGGGCCTTGCCTTTTTCCAAGCTCCCCTCGGTGGCAGCCGCCGTAGATGTGCTCATCATGCCGTATGCGGATTTGCCGGTAACTCGGGCGATGCAACCGCTCAAACTCAAGGAATACTTGGCCACGGGGCGGCCTGCCGTCACGCGAAATCTGCCCGGAAATCTCCCTTGGGCCGATGCTTTGGATTTGGTCGATAACACCTTGGATTTTGTCAAACGAATTTTAGAACGAATCGAAACCGGTTTGCCCGAAGCCCAAAAAATGGCTCGCCTCCGTTTACAGCAAGAAGGCTGGCAGACCAAAGCCGAGCTGTTTCGAGAGTTGATCCGAGAAGGAGAACCCGATTCTCAACCAACGGGCGATCCCGATCCCCTCGAAACCATACCCAAGGGAAAATAAATCGACACCGCTTAAGGAGGCGAGTTTTCGGCACGCTCAATCGAAATCGATTCAGGAAGCGAGTTTTTGACTGGCCCACACAGCGAGCTTTTCGCGGAAAATTTTGGCATTGTGGCGAATGTCTACAGGGAATTTGGGATGCCGTAAAAACTTCTGAATCCGACGGGTCTTTGGATGTTTTTGGGCGTGTTCTTTCAACTGCTTTTCGATCTCGGACCAACTCCGTGAGCAATCCGATTCGAGTTCGACACAAATAACCGGTTCCGTTTTCCCCTGAGAGGAAACCCCAACCAAGGCCGTTCGATAAATCCCCGTAATGGTATTGAAAATCCCCTCGCAACAAATGGTGAACAAGGTTTCGTCTTCAAGGATCACCCGTTGAGATTTTCGGCCACAAAACCATAATCGCCCTTGTTCGTCGAAATAACCACAATCGCCCATGCGATGCCAAAGGGTTCCGTCGGCCTCGTACATTTTGGCTAGGGCTGTGGCTTCCGGCTTATCAAAGTATTCTGGGGTAACGATTGGCCCCGAAACCGCTAGTTCGCCAATCTCACCGACCGGTAAATTCATTTCCGCAGAGTAGCGAGGTATCGGTTGATCGGAAATAGGAACAATGGCAACTCGGATATGAGGAACCGGCCGACCGATGCAGACCCCTTTGCCTTGCTCGGTTTGGTAACGGGTCTCAGCGAGAATTTCGGGGCTGGACATATTGGCAACTGGTAACGCTTCGGTCGCTCCGTAGGGGGTATATAACGGGACCCCTTCTGGTAACATTCGGACAAATTTTTCAATAACCTTGGCCGGTACGGGAGCGCCGGCAGAAAGGACCCGTCGCAGAGTGGGCAAAGTGATTGACCTTCCCTGAGCGTAGCGGGCGAGCCGATTGATTAACGCGGGGGAACCAAAAAGATTGGTCACGGAATAGCGTTCAATGGCCCGAAGAATTTTTTCCGGATTCACCTCGGCAGGACGGGTCGGGTCCATATCCGGTACTACGGCAGTCATGCCCAGTGCGGGAGCAAATAAAGCAAATAGGGGAAATGTGGACAGGTCGATCTCACCGGATGCAATCCCGTAAACTTGTTTGAGTAGCTCGACCTGAGCCGCAAAAATCCGATGGGGATAAACCACCCCCTTGGCGATTCCCGTACTGCCCGAGGTAAACAGAATCGCAGCGGTTTCGTCGGCATCGGGAACAATCGGTTCCGCAAGAGGCTGGGCCGAGCCGAATTCGATGATTTGTTTTAACGTGAATTGGCCGCCCCAAAGTCGGGAACCCAACGTCACTGTTTTTTCGATGAAAGGCTTCCCCCAGCCGAGAATTTTGCGGGCAAGATGAGCCTTGGAAATCCCAATAAAACCCGTCGGGCGTGCCTGCAACAAACATTTCCCCAAATTGCGTATTCCCATTCCGGGGTCAATCATAACGGGGACAATTCCTGCTTTGAACAAGGCAAAAGTGAGGGCAAAAAACTCACGGGACGGGGGAACCATCAATACCGTTCTTAGCCCCCGATGGAACCCCGCTTTGAGCAACCCCGCCGCGATCTGGGAAGAAAGCAAATCGAGTTCGGCAAAATGGATCGTCTGATACTCCCCCGCAACGGGATAATGGATCGCCGGTCTCTTATACACAGCTGACGCTGCCGACTATCTAC
>CAZFDX010000176.1:0-4608 GCA_964518325.1 uncultured Alcaligenaceae bacterium
GTGCCCGATTCAACATTACGGGGTGTGATTTGGTCACTTCCTCCAGAATATCCCAAACCACATCTTCCTTCCGTTCGTGCATTCTCTTGGCCGACTTAATCGTATCGGCATCGCCCCGTTCTTTGAGCTTGCGGATGATAAACGGCTGGAACAATTCCAGGGCGATCTTTTTCGGTAGCCCGCACTGGTGCAATTTGAGTTCCGGCCCCACGACAATCACGGAACGAGCGGAGTAATCGACCCGTTTCCCGAGCAGGTTTTCGCGGAAGCGGCCCTGTTTCCCTTTAATCATGTCGGTCAAAGATTTCAACGGGCGGTTGCTCGAACCCAGAACGGGTCGTTTGCACCGGTTGTTATCGAACAAGGCATCGACCGATTGTTGAAGCATTCGTTTTTCGTTCCGAACGATCACCTCGGGAGCATTGAGATCGACTAATTTCTTGAGTCGATTGTTTCGGTTAATGATTCGACGATACAAATCGTTCAGGTCCGAAGTCGCAAAGTTGCCGGAATCCAATAGCACCAAGGGGCGCAGGTCGGGGGGAATCACCGGAATGCAATCCAACACCATCCATTCCGGACGATTGCTCGAATCACGCAGGCTTTCGATAATCTTCAGACGTTTGACATAATCTTTGATCTTGGCCTTCGAGTGCTTTTCCTTTTCGGTCTCTTTACGGGATTCTTCCGCCAGCAATTTGCGTAATTCGATCGATTCTTTGACGAGATCGAGTTTGTCCAAAAGTTTCTTAATGGCCTCGGCCCCCATCTCGGCTTGGAACGAGCCGTGACCATAGGTTTCCAATGCCTCGCGGTAGCGTTCCTCGGTGAGAAGTTCTTTTTCCTTCAGTGGGGTATCTTTGGGATCAATCACCACATATTCTTGGAAATAAATCACTTTCTCAAGGCTATTGGTTTTCATGTTCAGCAGCGTTCCCAATCGAGAGGGCATCGCTTTGAAAAACCAAATATGCACCACGGGGGCGGCCAATTCAATATGGCCCATTCGTTTCCGTCGCACGCGCGAATGGGTGACCTTCACCCCGCAACGATCGCACACCATCCCGCGATATTTCATGCCACGGTATTTACCGCACGCACATTCCCAATCCTTTTCGGGACCGAAGATTTTTTCACAAAACAGACCATCTTTCTCGGGACGATACGTCCGGTAGTTGATGGTTTCTGGCTTTTTCACTTCGCCGAAGGACCAAGAATGGATATCGTTGGGGCTAGCTAAACTGATTCGCACGGAACCATAATCGTTGATTCGATCATAGTTTCCGATGTCCGACCCATTCCGATCGATGTTGCTACTTGAATTTTGAGGAATCGGCATACTCGAAGACATATCTCAAACCTCTGTTTAATTGTTTCGTAATGCTGTCTGGCTGCGTTGTTTAGTTGTTGGTCTTATGTCGGACCACTCGGCATTCTGGCTCATGATTTCGATCGATCGTTGGTTCATGTCATGATTTCGATCAATTGTTGAGCCGTTTCTTTTCCAGTTGCATGTTCAACCCTAACCCGCGAATCTCGTGAGTTAAGACGTCGAAGCTCGCAGGGGTACCGGCATCGAGTTTGTTTTCCCCTTTCACCATCGATTCATAAATCTTGGTTCGACCTTCGACGTCGTCCGATTTCACGGTTAACAACTCTTGGAGAATGTATGCCGCTCCGTAGGCTTCGAGTGCCCACACTTCCATTTCTCCGAAGCGTTGGCCCCCGAAGCGTGCTTTACCACCAAGGGGCTGTTGCGTAATCAACGAGTACGGTCCTGTGGCTCGGGCGTGAACCTTGTCGTCAACCAAGTGGTGCAGTTTGAGCATGTAAATGTAGCCCACGGTCACCTCTTGATCGAAGCGTTCGCCCGTTCGTCCATCGTACAGCACCGACTTGCCCGATTCGTTGAAACCGGCTTCCTTCAGGGCATTGATGATTTCTTCTTCACTAGCCCCGTCATAAATGGGGGTAATGGCCTTGAAGTCGAGTTTCGCTGCCGCATAGCCTAGGTGCGTTTCCAGAATTTGACCGACGTTCATCCGGCTTGGCACCCCGAGGGGGTTCAACAGAATATCGACCGGTGTGCCGTCGGCCAAGAATGGCATATCGGCTTCGGGAAGAATCTTCGAGATGACCCCTTTATTCCCGTGACGACCGGCCATTTTATCGCCCACGGAAATGACCCGTTTGGTGGCGATATACACCTTCACCATTTGTTGCACACCGCTGGGCAATTCGTCCCCGCGATTCAAGGCACCGATCCGACGTTCCCGTTCTTCCGCGAGGATATCGATCCGCTCCTTGTATCGTTTCCACAGGTTTTTCACCTTCTCGACTTTTTCCGGAGTCTTCAAAGGCAGTTTGCCAATATCCAACGACAGGGCCTGTTGAGCAATCACGTTATCTTTTTCTTTTTCATCGCCCAAGGGTTTTCCGGTTGTGGGGTCCTTCAATTCCTTGAGTTCTCGTTTATCGATGTACTCGGCCAGTTCGACCAAGAAGTTACGGAACTGCTCGGCGATCGGTTTGTTGAAGCGGGCTTCGATATCCGCTTTTTGTTTGTCGAGGGCCTTTTTCTCTTCTTCCGTCATCGAGGTTCGGCGGCTAAAGCGTTGGGTATCGATCACGATCCCTTCCACACCGCTGGGAACTTCGAGGGAATCGTTCTTTACATCCTCGCCGGAACGTCCGAAAATCGCGTGCAACAGTTTTTCCTCGGGGGTTAATTCCGAACGAGATTTCGGAGAGATTTTGCCCACCAGAATATCCCCCGGTTTCACATAGGTACCAATTTGGACCACGCCATGCTCATCGAGGTTCGCCAATGCTTTCGGCGAGACGTTGGGAATATCTCGGGTGAACTCTTCCTTACCGAGTTTGGTTTCACGAATTTCGGTGTCGTACTCTTCAATGTGGATCGAGGTGTAGGTATCGTTTTTGACTAAACGCTCGCTGATGATGATGGCATCCTCGAAGTTATACCCTTCCCAAGACATGAACGCCACAAGGACGTTCCGCCCCAAGGCCAATTCCCCGTTTCGGGTGGCGGCCCCATCCGCAATAATTTGGCCTGCTTTCACCTTTTCGCCGATCTGCACAATCGGCTTTTGGTTTTGACAGGTTCGTTCATTCAAACCGACAAACTTGCGGAGGGTGTATTCCACCTCATCCCCCTTCGCGGGTTGAATTTTGATACGGGTGGCATCGACGTAAGTTACGGTCCCATCGACCCCCGATTTCAGAACCATCCCTGAGTTTAATGCGACTTCGCGTTCCAATCCCGTGGCCACGATGGGGGGTTCCGTAATGAGCAAGGGAACCGCTTGGCGTTGCATGTTCGATCCCATCAACGCTCGGTTGGCATCGTCGTGTTCCAAAAAGGGAATCAACCCTGCGGACACACCCACGACCTGCTTGGGAGAGACGTCGAGATAATCGATCTTCTCCGCGGGAATCTGTTGGGGGTCGCCGTTGATTCGACCGTTCACTCGATCGACGGTGATTTCCTTGCCGTTGTGCGGGGTATCGGCTGGGGCAATGTATCGATCCCGTTCTTCATCGGCACGGAGCCAAACGGCATCGTCGCCTTGGATTTTTCTGTTTTTCACTCGTCGGTATGGGGTGATTAAGAATCCGTATTCATCGATCCGTGCATAAATCGACAGGCTGGAAATCAAACCGATGTTGGTCCCCTCAGGGGTTTCGATCGGGCAAATCCGTCCATAGTGCGAAATATGCACATCCCGCACTTCAAAGCCTGCCCGTTTGCGGTTCAACCCGCCCGGTCCCAAGGCCGACAATCGGCGTTCGTGCGTCAATTGGGAAAGGGGATTGGTTTGGTCCACCACTTGAGACAATTCGGAACGACCGAAAAAGTACTCGATGGCTGCCGAAACACTCTTAGGATTGATGAGCGTTTGCGCTTGAAGTTCTTCCTCGGTCTTGTTGGCCATCCGTTCTTGAACGGTTCGTCGGAGTTTCAGGAACCCTTTGCGAAGTTCGTCCGAGGCCAACTCATCAATCGTTCGTAAACGACGATTCCCAAGGTTATCGATGTCGTCCACTTGATAAATCTGTTCTTCTTCCTTGGTTTTATTGTTGTCGCGTAATTTCAACAGATATTTGATGGCATTGACGAAATCTTCGGCCCGAAGGGTCATCTCCGTTTCGGGAATGGTTTGATTAAACTTCCGATTGACACGGACTCGACCGACGCGGCCCAAAAGATAGCGATTCGGGTCCTTACACTCCTCTGTAAAAAGTTCCTTAGCCTTTGCCAGTTGCGGTGTGATGCCTTGACGCATTTTTTTGTCAATTTTCAGCAGGGCCGCTTCGTGTGAGTCGAGGCCATCTTCTTTGATGGAATCGAGAATGATAGTATCGGTGGGTGGGGCAAGAACGCTCACTTCTTGAATGTGAGCAGCGACGATATTATCGACCACCTTTGCTGGAAATTCCTAACGGGCATTGAGGTAAAATTGGCCCGTTTCCGGATCGAGGACATCATGCTCTGAGACCACTGGCTTGAGCCTTTCTTCGGGATTGCCGATAATGCGTGCCTGAGCATCGTGACTGCGGAGTTGAATCGTATCGGGGGTATCAAGG
>CAZFDX010000177.1:0-2709 GCA_964518325.1 uncultured Alcaligenaceae bacterium
CCTTAGCAGGCTATCGCATGCAAGATATAGCCGTTGAGGTTTATTTTGGGAAAGATCATCCCGTTGATAGTTCGGAAGCGGCCTTCAAAACGGCAGGGAAATTGGCCTTCAAAAAAGCGATCCAATCGGCCCGACCTGTTCTGCTCGAACCGATTGTGAAACTGGAAGTGATAGCCCCCTCTCGTTTCACGGGCAACGTTCTAGGCGATTTGAATACCCATCGCGGACGGGTCGAAGATCAAGATTCGTTGCCTGGGGACCTGACGCTCCTGAAGGCTCAAATTCCTCTCGCCGAGGTCATGAAATACGCCGCCCGATTAGGTAGCATTACGCAAGGGCAAGGGACCTTCTCGCTCGAGTTCTCCCACTACGAGCCGACACCCGCCAACATCCAAGCCCAAGTGGTGGCCAAGGCCAATCTCCAACACCAAGAAGAGGAAGAATAATTCTTTCTCACGGAGCAAGTTGGCTCGGCTCGGAGCTTGTTGGTTCGGAGTAAGTTGGCTTGGGGCAAGTTGGTTCGGAGCTTGTTGGTTCGCCCCCCCCCATTGTGTTATTTCTTATCGATAGGCCATTGATAAGCCGTGTGAGCATTGCGACTCAAAACGGCCTCGGCTTGCTCACGCGGCTTGTTCGCGAGATATTCCTGCACGATCCCCACGACAGTTGGCAAATCGGCATACAAAGCACTCACGGGCCAATTACTTCCGAAAATCAATTTTTCAGGCCCCACTTCCTTCCACACCGCATCTAAAATCGGTTGATAATACGCCAACTCCTTGGGGGCTTTGCCATCGTTTTTCCCTGTCCCTTCCACCAAGGCGGAAAGTTTACACCAGACCTTTTTACTTTCGCAGGCGGTTTTCAAATTCACCAGCCACTCTTTCGGGGGAGCTTTGCCATCGATTTTGACGTTGGCCAAATGATTGATAACGATCCGTAATTGGGGAATTTTTTCCGTGAGTTTGCTCACATGCGGAAGCAAGCTGGGGCCACCGTTAATATCCAAGGTCCGACCCGTATCGGCTAATCGTTTGAGATCGTCCAAAAGCGAATCTTTTTTTATCGCATCAACCAATTCCGATTCGTTGATTCTCATGCCCACCCATTTGGGATTCTTGGCGAATCGTTGGTGGTTCTTGGCAAAATCTTTACTCCCAAGAATCAAACGCCCCACGATGGCGAGCAAAAAGGGTTCTTTCTCTGCCAAGTCTAATAGATACTGATTGTCGTTGACCCAAGGAGATGCCTCGACCACCACGGTACCGACCACCCCAAGGGGGCGACTTAGTTTGATGAATTCTGCCGGTTCCACTTTGCGATAGAGAAACTTAGAATCCTTATCGGGCCAAGGGACCCCTTCCGGTCGAGTGGGATCGTAGAAATGGGTGTGGGTATCCACGATAGGCAGGGGAGCCTCTTTGGCGAACCCCAGTCCCGAAAAGGCTAATCCCGAATGAACAAGAAACTGACGGCGAGTGACCGGAAACATAAATCTCTCCAATAAAAGGATAATGTGAGTATATCTGCCTGAAGTGAAAGGAGGGGTTCCTTGCTCGACGTGGCAAAGCCCCATCTTGATGCCGTTCTAACTTGACGATGCTCTAACTTGACGACGTTCTAACTTGATGACGTTCTATCTGCCTTAGAGGGCAGGCGAGATCGAGACGTGATGCCTGAGCCTTGGGTGGGGTTGCTTCGGGAGTGCTACGGGGGATTGAATTGGTGATTCTGGTTATTTATTCAGGGTTCCTTTTATTCTACTTGCCATAGCTCAACCTTTTCTGTGCCCGGATCGTTCTCTCGATTCTCTAACATCCGCGATTCGAGGTTAAAAATCCAGTTTCTCGGTTGGGCCATTTGTCCGAGCCAATACTTCATCGATGCTGTTCCCGATTTGATTTCGATCACCACTTTCGAGGCGTCGATTCCGGAAACGAATTTTTGAATGGATGTCCGAAAGGTTTTCTTCATCTCTTCGATCTTATTCTCGAATGGGACAAACTCGGCCTGTGGGCAAATGGCCTTGAGTTTCTCCACGTTATCGAGAATTTTCGTTTGTCTCGGATCGGGCGAGTAAAAGAACAAACATTTTTCGGGTTGCAGCACTTTGACAATCAATTCTTGCAAGCTCGGACTATGTGAGACCAGCGAAATCAAATGGGTCCATTTCTGATGAGGATAGTTCGTCTGCAATTGTTCTCGGCAGCGGCGAACGATCTCCGCCATGAGATGGGAATCCCGAAACGATTCTAATTGATCACTGAAGGCAGGTAGGTTGAAGAAATAGTTACGGCATCTTCGGAACGATTCTTCATCCCCTTGCTGAGCGGGTTCGGGGCGCTGACTATAATCTGTCAAATAAGGTTGCACTGCAGGGAAGATGCGTAAGGGAACTGCTGAAGCACACCGAATGAGTTCGAGGTCATACATTTCGGCGAATTTTTTAGCTTCTTGATACTGCGACAAGGCAACCGCAAATTTCTGGGCACCCCATTTCTTGGCCACTTGCATTTTCTCCGAAAGCCCTTCTACGCGGGAAACCCCCTGATCGTCGAGCCAAGCCAGCGAACCCCAAACCGTGATCTGGGGCTTCAATCCTTGCAGGGTCGTAATTAATCCAACCGTAAGTGAACCCCAACCCGAATCAAAGGTCGTAAACAAATCATCCGCAAGGTCGGGGAAAGAAGCACTGGCCCAATCGAGACC
>CAZFDX010000178.1:0-7729 GCA_964518325.1 uncultured Alcaligenaceae bacterium
ACCACCGACCATATTTCGCCGGCAGGGAACATCAAGAAGGATAGCCCTGCAGGGAAGTACTTGTTGGCCAATCATGTCGAGGTGAAAGATTTCAACCAGTACGGTGCCCGTCGAGGCCATCACGAGGTCATGATGCGTGGCACCTTTGCCAATGTGCGATTGAAGAACCTTTTGGTTCCGGGGGTAGAAGGTGGCGTGACCCGATTCTTGCCGACGAATCAAGAAATGTCGATCTATGATGCTGCCATGGAGTATCAGAAAGGGGGCATCCCCTTGGTGATTCTCGCCGGCAAGGAATATGGTTCGGGTTCATCACGAGATTGGGCAGCAAAAGGAACGCGGCTTCTCGGGGTGAAGGCTGTCATCGCAGAAAGTTATGAACGAATCCATCGCAGCAATCTTGTCGGGATGGGGGTTCTTCCGCTCCAGTTTCTTCCCGATCAGAATGCCCAGACCCTTGGCTTAACAGGCGAGGAAGTTTTCGATATTCAAGGGATTAACGAAGCTCTAGGAAAAGTGGGCTCCGGAAAAGTTCATATTCAGGTGCGGGCCGGTTCCAAAACCTTTGATGCCATCCTGCGTGTGGATACTCCGCAAGAGGTCCTGTACTATCAACACGGTGGTATTCTCCCGTATGTGTTGCGAGGATTGCTCGGCAAATAAGTGCCCCTCTTATGAATTGCCCCTCCACTTATTCTTTGAATGGCATTGGCTGCTTCCCAAACATAAACTCCTGACCTATCTTGGGGGAATTATCGCCCCCCCTTTTCCATCCATTGATTCCAACCATTGAATCTCTTCAAATAGCCGTTAAGCCGAAGAACTAAAAAGCCAATAGACCCTAGACCTAAGAAGTCAGTAGGCTCGCAAACCGTAAAAGTCAAAAGAACTATAAACCTCAAAAGCCTTGACTTCGATTTTCTCGAAACCTTCGATTTTATTCCATTCACCGTATTTTGTGGCTATTGCACAAAGTATGTGGTTGATACCAAGAGCGTTGTTTTTCTAGTTTGTGCAAAATGCCCCTATCACTCAAGTTTCAAGAGGGATCAAGCCGATAAAATTCCGACTTTATCGAATTCCCGACTTGTCTCGTCTCGACGCAGGATCGTGACAATGATATAGCCCACATTGTGCAAACATCCTCGCGCGGGTTGCGTCACAATATTAATGGGGGATTTTTTCCAATCATTGGGGAGAAGGTTATGCGCTCAGCGCTAGGACTCTGTTTTATCCTGACGATAGCAGGGATTTCGCAAGCCGAGACCCGTTACTCCAATAGTACACGCATCCGAATTCCTGTTTCCCTGAGTGATTCAGGGCCGGCCGTTTCTGAAATTTGGATTTATTATGCCAGCGACCGAGGCGGCTGGGAACTTTATAAGAAACTGATTCCAGGCGATGAAAGAGCCATTATTTTCGATAGCCGACAGGATGGGGTTTATAGCTTTGCCACGATGGTGAAATTTCGTAACGGGGGGAGTGATCCCGCGTCAACCCGAGATTTAGTCGAACAACATCGTATTGTGGTTGATACCACCAAGCCGGTTATCTCTTATGTACGTTCTTCCACCGCCAACGACGGGGCGCCGGGAATCGAATGGGAAGTGACCGACGCCAATTTGGGCGCTCGACCCGTGCGATTAATGTACCGCTGGGCCAACGAAGCGAGCTTCAAGGAATTTCCCGATCGATCGGAGTATCCCGCTCGGGGCAAACAACATTGGCGCTTGGAACCGAGTGATCGGCTTCAAGTGAAAGTCGTTGCCCGAGATCGGGCTGGCAACGAATCGTCATCTGAACCCGTTTGGATTACTCCCAATGGTTCTGGAGGATCGAAAGAAATCACGGGGGTCGGCACGGGTCGCGATCCACTTTCTCCAAGCGCTGGGGGCAAAGTGCAACCCGCCTCTACACCCAATACTCGTTTGGTTTACCTGAACAAAAAAGATATTACCCTAACCTACGATGTCGAGACGGGACCTTCGGGCATTACCGGTTCTCGTCTGTTTGCCGCGAATCAATTGTTGGAATGGAAAGAAGTCAGCCAAGGTGGTCCCCAAAAACCGAAAGATGTGGCCGCTGGTGCGACTGTGGCGAAGCTCGTGAGCCTGAAGTTCGAGCAGAAAGTGGAACAGGATGGAGAGTACAACTACATCATCGTGGCCGAGAATCATAATGGCCCGAATCGCCCTTTTCCCAAGCCAAAAGACCCTGCCGAGATTACCGTGATTGTCGATACCACGCCCCCCTCGGTTTCGATTACCAATACACGGGTAAGCCAAACGGGGGATCGAACAGTGGCCGTTGATATTCGCTACACTGTGAACGATAAATATCTGGCACCGGTCCCCATCATGATCGAATTTTCTCCCAAGAAAGATGGCGTTTGGAAACCAATTACGAATGATTGGGTCGATAATACCGGTCAAATGACATGGACTCCGCCCACGGGTGAGGGGCATGAATTTTATATTCGGGTTCGTTGCCGTGATCGTGCCTCCAACGAAGGGGTAGCCATTACCGATAAACCTGTCAACATCGATTTATTTGTTCCAAAACTCGAATACAAAGAAGTGATTGGTGGACCTAGTGCCATCAACGCTCGATAGAATCTCACGATTTCTCGATCAGCGATCACATTATCACTCGATCACCAAATCCCCCCAGCAGACCAGCGACCTTATTTCTTTGTGCCTCTCTTTTATCCTCTCTACCTAAATCACTATAATCCCAAAACCTTTGTTCCTTTAGGAGTTTTGGTCATGGGAGTGAATGGTTCACTAAATCGCAAATTACGGATGGCCCTAGTCGGAGGCGGACCCGGTTCCTTCATCGGTAAGGTCCACTCGATTGCTGCTTGTTTAGATAATCGAGCGGTGGTCACGGCAGGGGCCTTGTCGAGTGATCTGGTGAAAGCAAAAGCAGGGGCAGCCGATTATGATATTGCACCAGATCGAGCTTATGGTTCGTTTCAAGAGATGCTGCAAGCCGAGGCAAAGCGGGCCGACAAGGTGGATTTCGTTTCGATCACCACGCCAAACCACATGCATTTCCCCGTGGCCAAGGCCGCTGCAGAAGCCGGTTTTAACGTCGTTTGCGATAAACCGTTGACTTTTGATCTCAAAGAAGCCGAGGAGCTAGCCCAAATCGTCCAAAAAACGGGGGTTGTTTTCGGCGTCACCCATAATTACACCGGCTATCCTCTCGTTCGTCAGGCGCGGGAGATGGTTCTCAATGGCGAACTAGGCGAAATTAACGCCATCCGAGCTTTTTACATTCAGGGTTGGTTGCGGACCCGCTTGGAAGGCGAGAATCAAAAGCAGGCCGCTTGGCGGACCGATCCGAAACGATCCGGAGCCGCCGGTTGCTTCGGAGATATTGCCACCCATGCGTACAACTTGGGTCGATTTATCACGGGATTGATTCCGGAACAAATTTCTTGTCATCTAAAAACATTTGTGGAAGGGCGACCCTTAGATGATTACGGAACCGCTGTGATTCGATACGCGAACGGGGCACTTGGAACGGTGACCGCATCGCAGATTAGTCACGGGCGAGAAAACGATTTATTTATTGAGGTGGATGGCACGAAAGGGGCGATTGAATGGCATCAAGAAGAACCGAATAAGCTCATCGTTCGCAAGAATGGGGAACCTCATAAAATCTACACTCGCGGGGGGGGGCCTTACCTAGGAAGTTTAGCCGGTGCTGCGACCCGTCTTCCCTCAGGGCACCCCGAAGCATTTTTTGAAGCCTTTGCCAATATCTATGCTGCCGTGTTCGATGATATTGTCGCTCGGGCCGAGGGGAAATACAAACCGACATTTGACACGATTTACCCGAATGTTGCCGATGGTGTTGATGGCATGAATTTCATCACCCAAGCCGTGGCCAGCTCGCAACAGGGGGGGGCATTCCTAAACATGAAACATACTTTGTGTCGAAGTTAACATCCTCTCTCGGATCACTTTTATAATGACCAATGTGAGAATTTTTTAAGACCACATTGATCCGTTCATAAACTGGACGCGATGAGATCGGGATCATACCGAGATGTGATCGGCCTATCAGATCGAAATATCGTATATCGTACCCTCCTCAAATAAATTTCTTATTTTTTATTCCCCATACTCTCACTCAATTCGGATAGTATTGAACAGGCAGTGAACCGAGAGAGGAATCGAAATTATGATGAATGCTATGATGAAGCCGAATCGATCTCAAAGTCCAAGTCTTTCAGAAGAACGCTCTACGATTCTTCTCATGCAGATACTTGCCTTGGATGGGGATAATGTGGCCCAAAAAAGGTTCGCAGAAGAATTAGCCCGAAGATATTTCCCAAGAGTTCGGGATATTTGCATTTGTAGGGGGATGCAAAAATGCGATGCTGAGGATATCGCTATCAGAGTTTTGACCGAAGTGTTTCTCTCACCCGAGAAATTTGATCCAGAACGAGGAAGGTACCGCTCGTGGGTGATTTGGATTACGCATCGTCGAATTGTGGATCATCTCCGTCGGAATGCCAGATACAAATTTCTTTCCCCACATGCAAATATAAATGAAAGCCCCCAGAAGGGGCGAGTATTGAATATCTTTGTTCGCAAATCAGCCCCCATTCAAGGTGAGGAAGAACAGCGTTCTGCGATTGATGGGATCGATGCCGATAACACAGAGTATTGGCTTGCAATGGATGTTTTCCTCGAAGCTGAGAGAATTGTCCAAGAAAAAGAGAATGAAAAACAATGGGCTTGTTATTTCAAAATCAAAAGGGAATATCAATCACCAAAAGAAGTCGCCAAAGAGTTGAGCTTAACAGAACTGAGCTGTAAAGCCTATGCAAAGCAAATTGCCAAGAAGGTCAAGTCCGAATTTCTCCGACTTTCTGAAGAAATTGATCAAATCTCGGAGTAATTCCTATGAGTTTCACCACTCAAGAATGGATTGATTATTTAAATGGGAAAATCGCAGACCCTGAAAAGAAGAAGGCGATGGAGGAAGTCTATGAGAGAAATTCTGAAATTCGCCAAAAGGTTGATGAGATACTTTTTGCGGATGACGTCGATTTTCCATCGGATTTGAATCAACCTTTATCCGTTGAGAATGCTCAAGCGGATCAGATATTCCAAGCCCTCGGACCGAGTTTTGGACCCTTTCAAATTTTGAAAGTTCTCGGTGGTGGAATGGGCCTAGTCTACTTAGTTCAAAGACAAAATGAAAACCGACTTTATGCTCTAAAAACCTTAAGAGAAGGGGTCACTCCCACCCAACCTGTTTACAAGAGATTTCTCCAAGAGATCGAAATCCTTTGTCGAGAGTCGATCCAAAAAATTGAAGAAATTGTTCGAGTCTATGAATCGGGTGAGGTGGCAGGTCGTCCCTACCTTTTGATGGAATATGCCGAGGCAGGGAGTTTGGAAAAACATGCACAAGCGCTGATCCAACAACCGGAAGAGTTGAATCGATTACTCATTCAAGTGGGCAAGACCCTTAAATCTCTTCATGATAATGGTATTATTCATCGTGATATAAAACCCAGTAATATCTTACTGCGAAAACGAGTCATACCCGCAGAGAATAAATTATTTTTTAATCCAAATGAAAATACACTCAATCTAAGTGAATATGATGCGATAGTCACTGACCTAGGTTTAGCAATTGATGAAGATTCTCAAGAATCGAAATTGACACGATCAAGAACCATTTTAGGTACATGGGATTATATCTCACCGGAACAGGCGCTGGATTCTAAAAATGTCAATTATAAAACCGATATTTATAGTTTTGGTGCAGTGATCTATTTTTGTCTCACTGGCTTACCCCCTTTTCAATATAATCAATGGATACCATTACTCCATGCCATTCAGAATGAACATCCCACACATCCGACCAATTTTAACCCCTCGGTTTCAAATCGATTAGTTCGGATTGCTCTTCGATGTTTAGAGAAAGACCCTAGCAAGAGATTTTCTGACGATCAGTTAATTCATGCACTCGAAAATTTAGATAACTCGGATTGGCTTCCTAAAGGAACACCAAGTTATTCGCGATGGTATCGCTTCCGAAGATGGTGTCGGGAATACCCCTATTTCTCTGGTTCCATTTTGTTGATCTTCTTGTTATTATTAGGGATCACCATTATCTCAATTTCCTTACTGTTCTCCGAAAGAAATCGAGTCGAGATAGCCACGGCAAAATACCGTCTTGAAGAACATCAAAAGAATATGCTGCAACAGCAGCAATTTAAGGAATATATTCAATTTGCGGAATTCTCCTCTCGTCGAGGGGAATTATCGAAAGCGATCCATTACTTGACACTGGTTATTGACAATTGCGATTCACAAACAGGAATCCCCTATCGGTTACGTCGATTACACTTGTATTTTTCCTCCGGCGATGTGACAGAAATTGAAAACGAGCTAAGAGAGCTCCAGAAACTCGATCTGGGTGAGAATCAAGCAAGATATTATCAAATTCTGGGGGATTGGAAAATGTGTGACCAAACCACTCAGAAAGAAGGTCGCGAATTTTTAGAACTTTCGCTGAAACTGAAGGGAGACCTTCAAGAATACGAAATCAAATATACGCAAGCATTGCTTCAAAAAAATATACGCCAATCGCTTTCTTTGCTTCGAGAATCGCTGAACATTGAACCCTTAAATCTTCGCACAAATGAGGTCTACCTTTTAGCTTTGACCCTTTCGTGACACTTTGATGAATCATCTCGAATGCTGCAATTCATGGATGCTGTTTTTCATGAGAGTCTATCGATTCAGGTTGTCCAGATTATCCAGAAATTACTTCTTCAGTCGGAAGAAGCCCCTAAACAAATCGAAATTTTTTATCAGGAACTGCGACAAAAATTTGGTGAACAAAAAGCCAATCAAATTCGGGATTATGTAAATTCGCTATTCAATCTTTCGTTATTGCATGTTACCCAGCGGGCGACCGGTGGTATTGGAATTCCAGAGTTTGATCAAAAAAAATTAGATGAATTTGTTCATCAAAAGAATCGTAATCCTCCCATAATTTTTGCTTACCCTTTGGTGCATCCTTTACAGAAATTTGCTACCACTGTAGAACGATTAATTCAACAAGGGTTTGGCAATGAACCGATCGATCTGGAATTTCTTGAGGACGCATTTGAAACAACTTCTGAAGGCTATTTTGCCCGCGTGGCATTAAATATCAAATACAATCAAGAATGGAGGAAAATGCTTCAAGGGGATATTGATATTTCCAGACGAATCGCTGCAGAATTATTCAAATGGGAGAAACGTGTTCGTGAATCTCCTACGTTATTTCCTAAACTTCAATCCCGCGAAGATGCTCGATTTATCGGTTGTATTATAAGAATTTATCTCTTAAAGTGTGATCCCGAAGCCTCGCAAGAACTTCTTAAAATACTCATTCAAGATTTACAATCGATCGCCCAAGACAAACCCAATCGAATGTTTTATTTTCAAATGATTATTAATTTGCTTTGCGCTCCTCCTTCGATTGCTCAACGTGAACCTTGGGATTTGGCAAATGCGGAGGACTATCGAAATTATCTCAAACGGTATGACTAAATTTATCGAGCGATTCAGACTGCGTTTGACGTTTGGGGATTGGAAGAGGATCACTTTGCTAAACGTCAATCAGCCTAAAGAATCGAGGAATGTCATCAATCTTTCCAAACGGAGCCCAAATGGTTTGTTTAAATCCACCAGAAAGAATTTAAAGAGCG
>CAZFDX010000179.1:0-3852 GCA_964518325.1 uncultured Alcaligenaceae bacterium
GGACTAAAGCCCCATGCAGCAAGGAACCCCGATCTTAGAATTGCAGGATGTCTCGCTAAAACTGGGCGAACATTGGCAACTGAAAAATATCTCCTTGCAAATCCAAGCGGGGGAATCGTTGGCCCTTCTCGGGGGAAGCGGTTGTGGGAAAACCTTGACACTCAAACTCCTCGTGGGGTTGATCGAACCCACACTCGGACAAAGCCGAATCTATGGGCGAAACTGGCAAGAGCTTTCCGAGAAAGAGTTACGTCAATACCGCCAAAAAATCGGCTTCTTATTTCAAGGGGCTGCCCTATTCGATAGTCTCACCGCCCGAGAAAATGTGGCTTACCCGTTGGTTTCCAATACTTCCCTTTCTCATGCGGAAGTTCAAGATCGGGTCGCGAAACTATTGGAAGAAGTTAACCTACCCCCATCGAATTGGGATAAATTACCCGCAGAACTTTCCGGAGGTCAACGCAAAAGGGTCGGTCTGGCCCGCGCCCTCGCCTTAGAGCCGGACATCCTTTGTTACGATGAACCCACAACGGGTTTGGACCCCATTACCATTGCGATTATCAACGACCTCATCAAACGGACCAGCGAACAACGTCGCGTGACCACCATTATCGTGACTCATGAAATGAAGACGGTTTTCGAGACCGCTCAGCGAGCATTGATGCTGCAACCACTCATGGGATTATCCGAAGGGGAATCGCAAATCGTATTCAACGGTTCGGTGAAGGAACTGAATCAATCGCAAGATGAACGAATCCGCTCCTTCGTGACCGGAAGTATTTTGAACCTTCCTCTTTCTGTTCAAGGTGAAACATGAAACTGGGATTTGTCAGCGCCATCCTCCCCGAATGGAACCTCACACAAATCATGGAATTCGCTGCCCAAACGGGTTTTGATTGTGTCGAGATCATGTGCTGGCCCGTCGGGAAAGCCAACCGTCGTTATGCAGGGGTCACTCATATTGATGTGACCAATCTAACGGAAAACGCCGTTGGGGAAATACAAGAATTAGTAAGGCGAACCGGTGTGAGCATCTCCGGCTTGGGATATTACCCCAATCCTCTCGATCCGGACCCAGAACATCGAAAAATGGTGTCGGACCATTTGAAGGCAGTGATCGTTGCGGCCAAGAAACTCAATGTGGGTATCGTGAATACCTTCATCGGTCGCGATTGGCATAAAACCATTGAGGACAACTGGCCTCTCCTAAAGGAAGTGTGGACTCCCTTAGTGGAATTCGCCACTGAAAACCAGATTAAAATTGGTATCGAAAACTGCCCGATGATTTTCTCGAAGGATGAATGGCCCGGTGGAAAAAACCTAGCGGTTTCTCCGAAGGTCTGGCGGCAGTTGTTTGCAGAATATCCCAACGGGCATTTGGGACTGAATTTTGATCCCTCTCATTTGGTCTTTCAACATATCGACATTCCTCGAGCTATCCGAGAATTTGGCAAGCACTTCGTCCACGTCCATGCCAAGGATACCCGAATCGATGTCGATGCGCTTTATGAGCGTGGTTCGATGGGGCTGGGATGGCACACGCCGAAGCTACCCGGTCTGGGCGACGTCAACTGGAGCCAATTTTTCTCGGCTTTGACGGACACGGGTTACAGTGGTTCGGTTTGTATTGAAGTTGAGGATCGGGCTTATGAAAAATCGCTGGAAGATCGCCAAAGAGCCTTGCGTCAAAGCCTTTTGTTCCTCAAACAGTTTGTTGGCTAAATTATTGAAAGAATGATCTTTTTTGTGGGTATATTCCAATTCATCAGAGAATGCAGACCTACCTTGAACTTCTCTGGATGACCTCCTTTAACCCAGTTGAAAGGATAACCAAACTGGGTTAAAAGATGAAAAATTGGTAAAGAAGTTGGCTCACTCGGTTGGGAAATCCTCTCCCCCTTGACTCCAACCGAAAATACTGATCGTTCGCCTAACGATCTAAGAAATAACCTTACATGATTACATTTATAAATTTGAAAAATCATCGATTGAATGGAATATGATAGGGTAATAATTTTAGGCTGATATTGAAAATTTAAATACCTAATATCTATAAGATTTTGAATATAAGCCCAACAAAACAACGTATATAATTACTTTGATAAAATCGAAAACCCTTGTTTTTCCGAGAAAAATGGCTATTATCTCATGATAAATGGATCGATTAAGAGACGATTATTCAGTAAAGTCGAGCAACCGAAAAATTCAAACTTGTCAATGAAAGAAAAGAGTTGTAAGTTAATAATCTTAATTGTCTGATGAAATGATTATCTAAAGATAATCCAATTCGCTCAATAATTATCCCCGAGTTGCCCATGACCCTCAAGGTATAGGACCTATCTAAAGGAAGTGCGGAGTATGTCAAAGAAACTCAACAAAGAATCGGCCTTAAAAGCAGCGGAACTCCTTTCTGCTATCGGTGAAGCTAACCGGCTCCGGATCATCGATGCCCTGTGGAATGGCAAGAAAAACGTCACCCAACTCTCGGATACTCTGGGCTTGGCTGTGGTGAACGTCTCGCATCACCTGAGTGTTTTGAAATCGGCTCGTCTGGTTAAAAACATCAAAGAAGGTCGGTTCGTTTGGTATACCCTTTCGCCGGATGTGGTTAAGGTGAATGGGAACCACAAAACCCTTGACTTGGGTTGGTGTACTCTCTCGATCTCCTGAGTGTGTGAGTCGTTGTGTCGAAATCCCTCTCCCATTATCTCGGACTCGTTCGTTTCTCTCACACCCTGTTTGCCCTACCCTTTGCTTTAAGTAGTGCTACGATTGCTTGGAGTCGCGAGCCTTTTCGGTTCGTCGATTTCATAGGAATACTGTTGTGCATGATCTTTGCTCGATCAGCAGCCATGGCCTTTAATCGGCTGGTGGATCGGCATATCGATGCTCAAAACCCCCGCACGGCCACGAGACATTTGCCGGCAGGGCTTCTCTCGACCCGTCGCGTTCGGGCGTTTACACTTCTTACGAGTATCGGCTTCGTTGCTAGCACCACGCTCTTTTTACTCCGCGAGCCACCGAATTTCTGGCCCCTGATTCTTTCGGTACCGGTTCTGATTTTCTTACTTCTCTACTCGTACACCAAGCGATTTACGAGTTTGGCTCACTTTTGGTTGGGAGTCTCTTTGATGTTGGCGCCGATCTCGGCATGGATTGCGATTGTGGGTTTGCGGGAATTGCTGACCCCTGTTCTCTTAGGGGCTGGGGTTTTATTTTGGGTTGCTGGTTTCGACATTTTATACGCTTGTCAGGATGCGGATTTCGATCGCACGAAGGGGCTTCACAGTATTCCGGCACGCTTCGGGATTCGCGGAGCGTTACAACTCGCTGCCCTGTCTCATGCTGTTTCCCTGATTTTTTTTCTTTCTCTGTATTGGTTGGTGCCTCAGCTTAACGGTTGGATTTACCTGATCGGAGTGACGGCCGTTGTTTTATTGCTGGTTTACGAACATTCCTTGGTCAAAGCCGATGATTTATCCAAAGTGAATCAGGCATTCTTTCAAGTTAATATCGTGATTAGTGTTGGAATGTTCTTAATCATTCTCGCGCAGATTCTTTTTTATCCCGATGGGAACGGAAACCTGTAATTCGACCTTTGCTTGATGATTCGTTGATGATCTCTCAGCCACCGATCCACAGAGTCGCAAGGGCCACTCAAGGCAAGGTCCTGCTCCTCAGAAAAGTTTGGGAATCGCCCGAGTAGATTTAAGCCATTAGGCCGACCCGTTTGAAAGGCCGACCCATTCATTCATAGTTATGGATTGGGAATGACTAAAGTTGGTGTGGTGTCGGGTTCGGGATTGGTGTTGCTGGTCAGTTGTGCGGTTTCACCGCTCACTTTCTTCATCT
>CAZFDX010000180.1:0-1751 GCA_964518325.1 uncultured Alcaligenaceae bacterium
GCCATAGAGAAGATAATCCCGATGGGAGGAAGGGAGCTTTTTCCAAGGACATTTCAGATCAATCTCAAGTGTTTTCGCGACCCCTTCAAAAATATGGCGTCGCCAACGACCCATCTCTTTGAGTTTGCCGACCAGAACGATCGCTCCATCCGAAAAACTCTTCTCTGGATCGGGAATCAACAAATCAAGGTCGAAAGTGTATCGAGTTCCTAACCCATCACAATCGGGGCACATCCCCTGCGGGCTATTGAAGCTAAACAATTGCGGGGAAGGAGGCTCGTAACTGAGTTGGCAAGCAGTGCAAGCATAGTGAGCAGAAAAGAGAATTTCCTCGTTGGGACTGTCATTGCTTTCGGCATCGACCGGTTTGGGAGATTCATTCTCGATCGAGATGACCACTGAACCATTTGCCAAAGAAAGAGCTTGCTCTACGGCCTCGGCCAAACGGGTTCGCACCCGCGCTTCGACCCTGAGCCGATCGATGATGATCGAAATATCGTGTTTGATTCGTTTATCGAGTTTCAATTCATCGGCGAGCTTCACCAGTTTCCCGTCTACCTTGGCCCGAACGTAACCGCGTTTGAGCATGTCGGCAAAGAAATCTTTGAATTCCCCTTTTTGGCCACGAACCATAGGCGCCAGCACCAGAAAACGAGTCCCTTCCGGAAGAGCCATGATCCGATCGATGATTTGCTCGCGACTTTGCGCCGTGATGGGCCTTTGGCAACGGACACAATGCCCCTGACCAATTCGAGCATAAAGAACCCGAAGAAAATCGGAAACTTCGGTAATCGTCCCCACTGTGGAACGGGGATTACGACTGGCGGTCTTTTGCTGAATACTCACCGCAGGAGACAGCCCACCAACATAATCGACCTCGGGCTTGGGCAGTTGACCTAAAAATTGACGAGCATAACTCGAAAGCGATTCCACATATCGACGCTGCCCTTCGGCATAAAGGGTATCAAACGCCAACGACGACTTTCCCGAACCCGAAACCCCAGTGAAAACAATCAAACTATTTTGAGGAAGAGTTAAATCCACATTTTGTAAGTTGTGTTCACGCGCACCCCGAACGACAATTTCTCGGCTGTCCATTCCGTTCTGCTCCGCATCCTGACGTTAGTAGGATATGACCGAAATAGTATATATATGTTTAGTATGCAGGCCAAGTTCCAATCAACTCGACTTCGGACAAACGAGGCGGAAGACGCAAGGCCGAAGGCGCAAGGCGGAAACCTGAGGCGAAAATCGGCAAGAGCATTGAAGGAGCTAGAATTTCTAACCAGCACGTTGAATCCTTGCGGTACTAAGCACCGAGACCTCGAACAATTCAAGCTCGATTTCCAAAATTAATAACCAGCACGTTTAATCGTTGCGGCAGAGCAACCAATTCGACGTAGAAATTCTTTGAATTGGATGTCGATATGTTCGTTGCAGCGACTGACAAGAAATTCAATATCTTGGGCAACCTTAACAACAGTGGTATGTTCCTTCAGAGGTTGCGGTTTGCGCTTTGGCCGATCACAGTTGTGGATGCAGTCATGCCTTCTTTGGATGATGGCACGAAATCTTTCAAGTAGTTTATTGGTCGCTGCCTTGTCAGCGTCACTTTTGTCTTTACTTGTGAGAGTCTGGTAAGACGACGACGCGACTGCAAATAAGCGAATCTTCGCATCGTTGTGGATAATCCATGTCGAGATATTTTCTCTAAATCACTTCAATCCTTCCGGAAGAATGTTTTTGAATAA
>CAZFDX010000181.1:0-8374 GCA_964518325.1 uncultured Alcaligenaceae bacterium
CCCAAGCCGATCTCTTTGCGATGAATAATCAAAAAAACCTGCTGCTGTTTCCTTGCCGGAGCCGATCAGGGAGAGGCATCCTTTTTCTGGGAAAGCGATTCGATGTGCATCCAAAGGGCATCGAATTGTTGACGAGCATTGCCGTCGTAAATTTCCTTCAGGGTAGTCGTCTTCAAATCGGGGGCAAACCGAGGCATTTTCGTACTCGGATCAACACGGGTCGGATCGAGCATCCAACGGGGATAGTAGCTGTAACGCAGTCGCAGCGAAGCATCCAACAGATTGATACCTGGCGCTTCAAAAGGTTGCACGGCAGGTTTATCCCCCACGGCATGACATTGATAACAATAAAGCCCTCCGTTTTGTTCCATGAGTTTGGCACCGATTTTTTTCTGTTCTTCGTTCACCACCGGCTTGGGGTTTTCATCGGCGGCGAAACCGTGTTCATGCGATAACCCTAGGGCGAGCCATTCTGCCCGTTGAGGGAAGGCCGGCATGCGGGACTTTAACCAAGGACGAGCCTTGTGATCGATATTCCCTTCCAGCAGTTTCCGCGTCCATTCGGGACGCAATTTTTCACCCGTCCAAGTCAGCGTGGGCATCGGTTGAGGGGGGACACCCGTTAGGTTTTCTTCTTCTAATATCTTGTAAAGTTTGCCTTGTTTGCCGTCTCGTCGGTGGCACCCAGTGCATTGCAACGATTGCATTTGACGAGCCACAAACTCGGCGGGTAAATCTTGCTTCAACGATTCGGTTCCTCGTTTCAGGAATGTTTGTAATGCCGTTCGCTCTGCGGGAGAAAATTGAAAATCCGGTGCTTTCGTCTCTTGGGGCTGTTCACTCAAACACCCCTGATCCATTTTCGAGGGTTTCCCCAACAAGGTGGGTTTCGTTTCCTTTTTCTCCAGCTGATGGCAGTGAGCGCAGCCGGTTTCTGCAAAGAGTTTTTTCCCACGTTCGGCATTCCCCTTCTGTTTGAACTTCGGTAAGGTTTCGTCGGTATTTTTCGAGAGGTACGCCACTAATGGGGGGATTTCTTTGGTGGCATCGAGCTTGAAGTGGGGCATTCGGCTCCACGAATAATGTTTGTGGGGGTCTTTGAGAAATTCGGCCAGTTGATTCGGTCGAAACTTTAACCAAACCGAACGCAAAGAAAGTCGATCATGAGGGTCCTTTTCCGTGCGTTCTAATGTGTGATGACAGCCAATACAACCGAGCGTTTCAAAAAGTTTCTCGCCCTCTTCCACGAGCTTTTCATTCAGGGGCGATTCCTTCCGAGCAGGGGCTTCGCCGGCAAGGAATGCTGCGAGATCGACCGCTTGTTGTTCCCTTTCTTCTGCGGTCCCTTTTAGAACCTGTGGCATGGTGGCATGACTGCGAAGCGATTGAGGATTGAGAATCCACGCGGCCAAGTAGTCGGGTTCAAATCGTTCTTGAGACTGAATCAAATTTGGGGCGGTTCGGCTGAGTTCAGGCATGGAGGGACCGGAACCTTTTCGTTCTTCTTCGGGAAGTGCATGGCAATGGATACATCCGCGCTCGGCAAAAAGCTGGCGCCCGTTTCGGAGCCAATTGGATTGCTGAACCAACTCGGTATCGCCTCGGGTGAAGAGAGCATCGGGCGGCAGAGGTTCTTCCACGAAATTTTCACTGCTCCACCAAAGGCGTAACGTGGCTGCACCCGATTCGAGCGAAGAATACTCGATCGTGATGGGGTTATATCCTTTGACTAATTCGATCGATTTCGGTTCTCCCGATCTTTCCTTGACTAATTTCCATTCAAGGGGGGGGGCTTGCCCCAAACGAACCACCACATTCCCCTCCCCTTCGGCCCGAAGGAGATATTCTCCTTTCTCGGTGGTCTTCAGGTAACCGGTCCACTGAACACGAAATGGCCCCGATGGAAGAAACACACTCGGAGGGGTCCCCTTCGGAACGTGCAAGGCCGCCAACCGTGTGATTCGTAAATCGTTTTTTTCACCCGAAGTAAACAAGGCCGCCAACCCCGGAACCAGAGCGGCTTCTTCTTCCGCAGTGAGTCGTCCAAGGCGGGGCTTGGGTGCTTGGGCAGCCGTGTACGAAATGAGCAAACCTAACGACACGCAGCCTATCAGGGACATCAAAAATAATCGTAGTTTCATCGGACCTGTAAAAAAATTCCTTAGGATACACGATTCGTCATTTTAGAATTTCTCGCACGGACTCTCAAGCAACATCTGCAATCGATTCCAGAAATGCCTTGATGGAACCTCTCAAGAAGGACGCTCTCACTATCCAGCTTGAGTTCTGCAAAGGTCATGGCATGGGGGTTCCTCTTACAAGCCCGATTCGTTCCTGATAAACTAAAAGAATCCTTCCTGATAGAGGTTCGTCATTCCAATGAATGCTCTTTCGTTGCTTGCGACCAGCTTCCTGCTTTCTGCCCCCCCCGATTTTGATTCGCAGATTGCCCCTTTGCTAATTCAAAAATGTATCGGTTGCCACAGCGGGGCCAAACCCAAGGGCGATTTAGACCTGACGAAAAAAGAAAATGTGTTGACCGGTTCGATGCCGTTGATTGTGCCGAATCAACCGAAAGAGAGTCTGTTCTGGCAAAAGATTGTCACCGATCAAATGCCCCCGCAAAAGAAACTTTCTGACGACGAGAAAAAACTGCTCGAAGCATGGATTCTCAATGGCGCCAAATGGGGGACCAACCCGATCTCGCCTTTGAATCGTGGAGAACATTGGGCGTATAAACCTTTGAAAATGCCCGTTATTCCCAAAGGACAAAATGGGATCGATTATCTCATTCAACAAAAACTGACGGAGAAGAAACTCGACTTCTCGCCTCAGGCATCACGGGAAATTTTAATACGAAGACTATCGTTTGATCTTTTGGGATTGCCGCCGACCCCTGAAGAGGTCAGGGAATTTCTCAACGATACGTCTCCCAATGCTTATGAAAAACTGGTAGATCGGTTCTTGGCTTCGCCACGCTATGGGGAACGCTGGGCAAGGCATTGGTTAGATGTGGTTCATTACGGCGAGACCCACGGCTACGACAAAGACAAACCCCGACCTTATGCCTATCCGTACCGAGATTATGTCATCCGTTCGTTCAACCAAGATAAACCCTATGCTCGGTTTATCCAAGAACAAATCGCAGGGGATGTTCTGTTTCCCGATACGGTCGATGGTATAGAAGCACTGGGATTCTTGGCAGCAGGCCCTTGGGATTTTATTGGGCATGTGGAACTTCCGGAATCGAAATTGGATGGAAAGGTAGCACGTCATTTAGATCGAGATGATTTTGTCTCGAATACAATTGGTACTTTTCTCAGCACGACAATCCATTGTGCCCAATGTCATGACCATAAATTCGATCCCATTACCCAAAAAGAGTATTACGCCCTGCAAGCCATTTTTGCTGCTATTGATCGCACCGAGAAAAGCTATGATTCGGACCCCACCGTTTACAAGAAAAGGCAACTGTTGAACCAGCAAGAGAAAGACCTGCGGACCCAACTCCAAAAAATCGAACAGGAGGCCCGTCGGGCGGCCGGTCCGGCCTTCACCGAATTAGAACAGAAATTGGTTCAAGCTCAAAAACCCCCTCAAAAACTCGCGCCCGAGTACGGCTATCATTCCCAAATTGTTGCCAAAGCACAAACGACCAAATGGGTCCAAGTCGATCTGGAGAAACAAGAAAAGATCGATCAGATTATCTTGAGACCATGCTACGACGAATATAAAAATATCGGTGCGGGCTTCGGCTTTCCGATACGATTCCGAGTCGATATTTCGGATGATCCGGCATTTAACACCAGTCAGATCGTGGCCGACCATACCGACAAAGATTTTCCCAATCCGGGGACCACACCGGTTCAAATCCAGGTCCAAGGTCAGTCCGCTCGCTACGTCCGTGTTACGGCCTATCAACTGCGTCTTCGGGATAACGATTACCATTTCTCCTTGGCAGAATTGGAAGTGCTGGATGCTCAGGGAAAAAACCTCGCTGCCAAGAAACCCGTGCAGGCGCTCGATTCGATCGAAGCGATCCCGCGATGGCGGAAATCGAACCTTACGGATGGAATTTATCCCGCACCTTCGCTGGGCAAGGAAGAATTGACCCAATTACAAAAGGCAGTCGAGAAACTTCTGGAATCGTCACTCAACGAGGAAGCGAGAAATCTGCGCCGGCAAACGCTGGCCGAGCTTGAGCGAATCACTCAAGAACGCTCCAAATTGCCGAATACCCAAAAGGTGGCCTACATCGGTGCGATTCATACTGGGACTGGTAATTTTGTGGGCACCGGACCTTCCGGCGGAAAACCCCGTCCCATCTATCTGCTCCCACGCGGAGATGTGTCCAACCCTCGGGAAGAAATCGGGCCGGGGGTATTGGCTTTGGTGCCCGTCAAAGCGAACCTCGAATCCAATTCCTCCGATTCTCAACGAAGGGCCGCACTGGCCAAATGGCTAAGCCATGAGGAGAATCCCTTGGTTTGGCGGAGTATCGTGAACCGAATTTGGCAATATCATTTTGGCCGAGGTATCGTCGAAACAGCCAACGATTTTGGTCGAATGGGATCGCCCCCGACGCATCCAGAGTTACTCGATTATTTGGCGATCACTTTTCGCGATGGGGGCGGTTCGTTCAAACAATTGCATAAAGCGATTGTGATGAGTCGAACCTACCAACAAGTTTCCGACTCCCGCCCCGAGATGGAAGCACTCGATAAGGATAATCGCTACCTCTGGCGGCAATCACGGCGCAAACTCGAAGCCGAAGCCATCCGCGATTCCCTTTTGACCGTGGCAGGCAAGCTCGATTTGACCATGGGGGGACCGAGCTTCCAAGATTTCGTCATCGAAAAACCCGAACATTCCCCTCATTACCAATATCACCTTTACGATCCCGAAGATACGAAGACCCATCGCCGTTCCATTTATCGTTTTGTAGTTCGTTCCAAGCAACAACCTTTTTTAGCCACCTTCGATTGTGCCGACCCGAGCTTGGCAGTCGATCGACGAAACGAAACGATTACCCCCCTTCAGGCCTTGGCTTTGTTGAACAATAAACTCTCGTTGACGATGGCAAAATACTTCGCAGAACGGGTCCGAAAATCCACCCAAAACGAGAACGAGCAAGTGGAAACGGCCTTTCAGTTAGCATTGGCACGCAAACCAAACGCTCGCGAAGCGGAGATTCTGAAGGAACATTTGAATCGACATGGTTTAGAAAACCTGTGCCGTTTAATCCTGAACCTAAACGAATTCATTTTCATTGATTAGCAAGGGGGCATTATCAAGGAGTGCCAAAGCCCCCTATTTCCTGAACCTACACAATTTCATTTTCGTTGAGCAACAGGGGGGATAACTCAAAGAATAAAGAAAATGCAGACTCCAAAGGAATATGACCTTCTTTGTGAGAATGACCTACCTCGCACAGACATAGATCAATCCAATCACCAAGCAGATGCAGTGCAATTGCCTCCCCCCAAAAAAAAGAGCCACTCCGAAGAGTGGCTGAGGTGAGGAGGGTATCTTTTTCAGAAATTCCGACGGGCGAGCGAGCGATCTTCGATTCTTCGATTAGAAGAATTTCACACGCCAGTAATCTCGTTTCGTCGAGTGACGATTGAGATACCAGTGACCATCTTCAAACTCAAGGCTGACCTTACGCCATCCCAAAGGAACCTTGGGGAAGGGGTAGAACGGCCCAATGAATGGGAAGGCATTGTAGGGGTAAGCCTGCGGGTAAGCGACCCGACTCATGTTGTTGTAAGGGGCATAGGTAGGCCAAGCATACGGAGGAAGCGTCGGACCGGCAGCATCGTAGGGGCCGGGCATCAGGCCGGGGGCAACAATCGGGGCCGGATCGTTCGTCGGAATCATTAAAGCGCCTCCGGGAGCCGGATTGCCCATCACCGGATTGCCCATCGGCGGCGCACCAATCGGCCCAATCGGCATGGGTCGCGGTGCCGGATCACCCACGCTCGGAAGCGGCGGAGCAGTGACCATAGGTTCTGCCTGACCCCCAATTTGTTTCACCGAACTATCGTACATATTGCAGTCGATCTGATTGATGGGGATTTGGTGTTGGGTCCGAAGACTTCGCACCACATCAATGATGGCTTCAATTTGTTGATCGTTCTTGGCGGTCCCCGAAATGTAAACCTTTTTCACGGTCTTTTCAGGGGTTTTGGTTGCTTCGTTCGCAGGGACGACCTCATCCTTCACTTCGATCGTCAAACCCTTGGTACCAGCGATCACCCCTGATTTTTTGAGATGATCCACCACAGTGTTAGCGATCTCTTGGTTGGTCATCTTCGTTGCCGGGGCCGATTTGGTAGTAGGGGCTTGGGCCAAACTCACTCCACCGATCCCTACTCCAAGAGCGGCGGCAAGATAGCATGAACGGAAAAACACGAGAACCTCCATGTTTTGGGTAAGGGCAGTGAATTAACTCATTACTGGTCTTTTCTTCGTCTAGAAAGAAGGGGTCATTCCAGTAAGTCAGGCAATATCGCATAAATGGACAACAGCAGGCACCGTCCTAATCCACATACAAGGTCTATCTTACCAAAGTTACCAAATCCCCCTTGCCTTCAAAGGTTCCACCTTCAAGGATAAACATTTGCCCTTTGAATTTTCAACAGGTATCACATGCGAAGAGTATTCTGGCTACTGTGTTTCTCGTTAGGAGTAATTTGGATGGTGAACCGCACCTCGGCAGCCGACGAAGCGATAACCAAAATCGGTACGGTTGAGGGGATCACCGAGTACAAGCTCCCCAATGGTTTGCGCGTTTTATTACTCCCCGATGCGAGCAAGCCTTTAGTGACCATTAATCTAACCGTTTTCGTTGGTTCTCGTCACGAAGGATACGGTGAAACGGGAATGGCCCACCTATTGGAACATATGGTCTTTAAGGGGACTCCCACTTTTCCCGATGTGCCAAAAGCCCTGCGCGATCACGGTGCCAGATCGTTCAACGGAACCACTTGGTTAGACCGAACGAATTACTACGAAACCATGCCCGCCACCGATGAAAATCTGGAATTTGGCATCAAGCTCGAAGCCGATCGCATGATTAACTCGAACATCAAAAAGGAAGACCTTGCCACGGAAATGACCGTAGTCCGCAACGAGTTTGAAGCGGGCGAAAATAGTCCCGAAAGAATCCTCTCTCAAAGAATGGTCGCCACCGCCTTTGAATGGCACAACTATGGCAAATCGACCATTGGGAACCGCAGTG
Source organism: uncultured Alcaligenaceae bacterium (assembly GCA_964518325.1). Classification (GTDB taxonomy): domain Bacteria; phylum Planctomycetota; class Planctomycetia; order Gemmatales; family Gemmataceae; genus SKW135. The sequence continues at coordinate 7,244 of CAZFDX010000181.1, forward strand.
ATATTGAGCGGGTCCCTGTTGAGAATCTTCGCGAGTTCTACAAAAAGTACTACCAGCCAGATAATGCCATGTTGATCGTGGCGGGGAAATTCGACGAAAAGAAAGCTCTGGAATATGTGGTCAAGTATTTTGGCGCCATTCCAAAACCCAAACGAGTTCTCCCCAAAACCTACACCGAAGAACCCCCTCAAGATGGTGAACGGATCGTGAATCTCCGACGGGTCGGTTCCGTCGGTGCCACAGGGGTGGTGTACCATATTCCTGCGGGCGCCCATCCCGATTATGCCGCAATTGAGGTTCTGGAAGATTGCTTAACCTCCTCGCCGGCAGGCCGCGTTTACAAGGCCCTCGTTGAGACCAAAAAAGCCTCCTCGGTGACAGGGAGCGTGTTTGCCTTGCACGATCCGGGGGTACTCGAAATTACTGCGAAGGTCGAAGACCCCAAAGGGATCGAAATCGCACGAGATGCCCTTGTGGAAACCCTTGAAAATCTTGAGAAAAACCCCATCACCGAGGAAGAGGTGAATCGGGCCAAAAAACGATTTGAAAAATTCATCGAAAGTCTTCTCAGCAATTCGGATCGCTTTGCCATCCAACTGAGTGACTGGGCCGGTGCCGGTGATTGGCGTTTATTTTTCTTGCATCGGGATCGTCTAGAGAAAGTGACCGCTGCCGATGTGAATCGAGTGGCCAAAGAATATCTCAAACGCTCCAATCGGACCGTGGGAATGTTCATCCCCACAGAAAAGGCAGAACGAGCCAGTATTCCGGAAACCCCCGATGTCGCCAAACTTTTGGAAGGCTATCGCGGTCGGACCGCCGTGGCAGCAGGGGAAGCCTTTGAACCAACTCCGGAAAATATCGAAAAACGAGTGATTCGCAGCGAACTCGGTGGCCTGAAAACCGCCTACCTCCCCAAGAAAACACGCGGAGAATTTGTGAATGTTCGTTTGAATCTCCGTTTCGGAAACGAAGAATCACTGAAAGGTTACACCACGGCCGTGGAGTTTCTCGGAGGGTTAATGCGACGGGGCGCCGCCGATATGAATCGCCAAAAAATCCAAGACGAATTGGATAAACTCGGTGCCCAAGTGGGTATTAACTCACAACTCGGGGTGCTCGCCGTTACAA
>CAZFDX010000182.1:0-7371 GCA_964518325.1 uncultured Alcaligenaceae bacterium
CTTCAAACCAGTCGTTGGGAACAACACGGGGAGGGAGGGAACTTCCAGTCCCCAATAATGCAACGCTAACGGAATCGCTCATACTGTTTGGAGGGTCATCATATTGTTTTAGTAGGGAATATCTTACCCAGCTTCTCTAAATTCCGCTAGATGGAATTTTTTGAGAGGGGTTTTAATTCTTTTATCGGCAGTGAGATGAGTTATAACCAGATGTTTTTAGGTTTGGTGGTCTCTCAGGAGAAAAAGGAATTTTGTTTTACGTTCAAGGCCGATCGTTTTTCCAATAATCCCTCGATCAACATCGATCAATATCCACCGATGTTAATCGATCATTATCGAGTGGATACTGAGGAGATAGAGTGGCGAGTGTAAGGAAACAAAAAGGCTGAGGAAGGAAGACGGGCGACAGATGAAATGGGAGGCAGGTTAGGCTGATGAAATGGGAAGGCAGGTTAGGCCGATTTTCGTTCAGGAACGGGGAGACTTTCTAGGTTTTTCTGCGTGTCGAAAAGGCTTCGGCGACCTTCGACCACATCGACCGTGACGACATGGCGGCCTTTTTCGGGCATTTCGGGAAGTTCGTACATGACATCGAGCATGATCTCTTCCACAATGGCTCGCAAGCCTCGGGCGCCCGTATCGCGTTCTTTGGCCTTTTGGGCAATCCGTTCAAGGGCAGCGGTTTCAAAAACGAGTTCGGCCCCCTCCATTTCAAAGAGCTTTTGGTATTGTTTGACCAGTGCATTCCGAGGCTCGGAGAGAATACGAACGAGAGCATCCACATCGAGCGGGTCCAAAGGAGCCAAGATGGGGAGCCGCCCCACAAATTCAGGGATCATCCCAAAGTCGCACAGATCATCGCTGGTGACTTGAGAGAGCAAGGCCCCCACATCTTGTTCCGTGCGATCGAGTTGCGCCCCGAAGCCGATACCCTTTTTCCCTGTACGGCGGGAAATAATATCCTCTAATCCCACAAACGTCCCACCACAAATGAAGAGGATGTTCGAGGTATCGAGTTGGATATATTGCTGTTCGGGGTGTTTTCTGCCACCTTGAGGGGGGACATTGGCAATGGTCCCTTCGAGCATTTTGAGTAGGGCTTGTTGCACCCCTTCTCCCGAGACATCTCGGGTGATGCTCACATTCTGAGAGGTTTTGGCAATCTTATCGATTTCGTCGATATAGATGATGCCCCGTTGAGCCGCTTCAATGTCAAAATCGGCGGCATGCAGCAATTTCAGCAGCAGATTCTCGACATCCTCTCCGACATAACCGGCCTCGGTCAGGGTCGTGGCATCGCCAATGGCAAAGGGGACATCCAAAATTTTGGCAAGGGTCCGTGCTAACAGGGTCTTGCCGCTACCGGTGGGGCCAATCAACAGGATGTTCGATTTTTCAATTTCTACATCTCGATGATTGGAGCTATCGAGAGAGAGTCTCTTGTAGTGATTGTGTACGGCAACCGAAAGTACCTTTTTGGCACGTTGCTGGCCGACAACATAGCTGTCGAGTTTTTCTTTGATGGCTCGGGGGTTGGGGATACTGTTGCCCGAGGATTTACCTGTGGAGCGTCTTTTTTTGTCCTGATCGATAATCGAGGAGCAAAGCTCGATACACTCGCCGCAGATGAAGACGTTATCCGGCCCTTCGACTAAAGGTCCAACGTCCCTGTGAGATTTTCGGCAGAAAGAGCAGTAAGCGTTCCGACTTCTGCTCGGTCCTCCACCGGGTTTGTTTCGGTTTCCCGGATCATTTCCTACGTTGTTTGCCACGATGTTGCCTCTATATAAAAATTCTCAGGTTTTGTTGGTCTGTTCAAAAACACATCCCATCCTGAGAAACTAAAAAAGTTTAGTTACTAACCATCCTGACCGCCGAAGACTAACCCGATCCGGTCGGATCGCCTTCGGATGGGGGTTTGGGCATCTCAATCGTTCCCAACTTGCTCAAATCTTGGGTAACCCCAGATTGAGAAGAAGAGACTTTTGGAGATGGGCGAGAGGGCGTCCCCCATTTCTTTTTGGCGTTTTCAGCCGTTTTTTGCAAAATCCGTTCGTACTCTTCTTTCGAGAGTTCGCCACTTTCGTACATCTGCCGGAACGAGCCAACACTTTCGGTGAGGTCGTCCTCGGCTTCGAGCTGTTTTTTACGCCACCGGTTCAGCCAAGAAATAACGGCGGCACCCATCAGTAGGATTGCAACCAAAGCGCCGATGAGTAAAAGAAGTTCGGCTTCTTTGGTTAACCCGAATTCAAGGGCTACAAGCGTTGGATCGGTCATCCGATCCTCCTTACAAGGTCATTCAATAACATCTGCGAAAAGATGATCGATTAAACCAATCTTCACGCACCCTGTCGAGAGGATTATAACCCGAAAGATTAGTCTGTTTGAAAAAACCTTTAAGAACCGCCAGAAAGTATAGAAGGTGTAAGCGGAACAATACGCAAATCTTTCCAGTCATGCGCCAAATTCCAGCGCTTACTTAACCCGAAAAAGCCTAGGAATCCTTCCAATTGGTTCTTTGCTTCCCCTCGATACAGGTATCATAGTCTTATTGTAAAATTTGCAACTGGAAAATGGGTATTTTATGGCTTTCGTCGGTATTGGGATGGGAAGTAATCTCGGGCAACGAGAGTGGTATTTGGATCGTGCAATTGAAAGGCTCAAAGCCTTACCGGGTTTCTGGCTCCAAAAGGAATCCTCCTGTTATGAAACGGCCCCCGTCGGGGGACCTGCCGATGCAGGGGCCTATCTGAATGCAGTCGTGACGGGTATCAGCCGATTGAGTCCAGAAGACCTGCTTCGGATGCTGCTGCACATTGAGAAAGAGTTTGGGCGCGAGCGGAGCATTCCGAACGCTCCGCGCACTTTGGACTTGGACTTATTATTTTACGATCAACAGATTCGCACCGAAGACCCCCTTCTTCCTCATCCGCGAATGCATGAACGTCATTTCGTGCTGATACCTTTGAATGAGATTTGTTCCACTTGGGTTCACCCGATCTTTCAAAAGTCGATCGCAGAATTGACGCAATCTCTTCCGGAGATCGCCGACCCCCCGCAGATTTTTCCAAAAGCTCGGGGATTTTCCAAGAAGGGGCTTACGGGGAAAAAAGCATTAGTGACGGGATCGACTTCTGGAATCGGTCAGGCGATTGCACGGGAATTGGCCCAACTTGGGGCCGATGTGATTATTCACGGCAAAAAATCGCTCGACCCAGCTCAGGCCCTAGCCCAAGAAATCAAACTTTTGGGTTCCCAATCGCGGGTGATTCTTGCCGATTTGGCCGAGCCTTCCCAATGCGATCGCTTAGCACAAGAGGCTTGGGAGACTTGGGGGAAGCTCGATATTTTGGTGAATAATGCGGGGGTCGATCTGCTCACCACCGAGGCAAAAGATTGGGATTACGCCCAAAAGTGGAAAGCCCTGTTGGCAGTGGATGTGAACGCTACGGTTTATCTGTCGCGTTGGTTGGGACAAAAAATGCGAGCTGCTTCGGGGACGATCATCAACATGGGTTGGGATCAGGCAGAAACGGGTATGGCCGGCGAAAATCCCGAACTATTTAGTATGGCCAAAGCGGCCGTGATGGCATTTACGCGGAGTTTGTCTTTGAGTTTGGCGCCGACCGTTCGGGTAAATTGTGTAGCACCGGGCTGGATCAAAACGGCATGGGGGGAACAGGTCGGGGAGTCTTGGCAACAACGGGTGAAAGACGAAACCCCCTTGGCACGCTGGGGAATTCCCGAAGATGTTGCTCGGGCGGTGGCTTGGCTCTGCGGCGATGGTGGCAGTTTTATCACGGGGCAAATCATTCGGATTAATGGCGGAGTCGTGAGATGAACTGGTGGTTCGTGAGAGGAATGGATGGCTTGTGAGATGAATGACCGGATCGTTCCGTTCACTCAGGGAAGAACTGCCTCCTGACAACGAAATCAGCTTATATGAAGTTCCCGTTGCCCTGTGATATTCTCTTCATCTACGTTGACAATCCTCTGGAAATCACCAACAATGACTACATTATGTACCGATCTTCATCCCTCTTCTTCCTGTATTCATCGATTTTGCTACTGGCATTGAGTTGGACTGTTCCAAGTCGGGCCTGTAGTATTCCGGTATTTCGTTATGCATTAGAACATTGGGCAGCCTCCCCTTACACGCTGATTGTTCTTCACAACAAGCCCATTCCTGCTCACGAGCTTGAAGATTTGAAACGGCGCATCAACGGTGCGAATGTCAAAGTGGAATATGTCAATTTAACGGGACCGATCGAACCAAAATTAAAAAAACAAATCGAAAAACTCGGTGACGATCTTCCATTACCGTATGCCCTCTTGAAGTATCCCGATCATCCGGAGAAAGCCCCCCCCCTTTATTCGGGACCCTTAGCTTCCCCAAGACTGGATCATTATTTCGGGTCTCCTAGCCGAGAAAAAATCTTTTCAGCCCTGATGCGAGGGGAATCGGGAGTGATTCTTCTGTTAGAAGGTAACGATCCTAAACAGAATCAGGAAGTTCAAGAATACTTGGAACGCGAAGTTCCCAAAATCATTCCGGAACTTCCCCTACCCATGCCGACCGAGGATGGTCCTCAACTTATATCAATCATGCCGCTTAGGAAGTCTTTTAGTACTCTTCGGATTGCCCGTACCGGAGACGAAGAAGGGCTGGCTCAAATTCTTTTGAATTGCGAAGAGGATTTAGCCAAGGAAAAAGGCCCGATTCTGTTTCTCCTTTTCGGGCGGGGAAGGGTTTTGACCAGTCTAACTGGGATAGACTTAATGAATAAAGTGAGTTTGAAGCAGGCCTTGGAATATCTTTGTAAAGCCTGTTCCTGCCAAGTGAAGGAATTAAACCCAGGTGTCGATCTTCTCATGGCAGGTGATTGGACTTTATTCCTTAAGATGGAATGGGGACCGATGCCTCGTCTGGTTCTCCCTGCGGTAGAATCTATCAAAGGACTAGAGACCCGTAAAAGTCCGACCCACCCAGAAACAGAACTGCGTACACCCCCACCAGAAAATCTGGATGTTGCGGTTGTACGAGATGGAACGAACCCACTGCCTGCCCCTGAAAAAAATTCGCGTCCTTTGTACATCGGCGTGGTAGCCATTGTGATTGTGCTGGTATTAATTTGGATTCGTTCCCGTTTCTAAAACCTCGTGGAGTGTCGGGACTCCGATTAGGTCATGACCAGAACCTGAACAAGGTAGATGGTCGGAACCCCGACAGGATAAAGGAAGTCAAAATGAAATCGGTCTCTTTGATGATCGCTGTTTTTGCCTTGGGAGGGTTTCCCTCGGTCTTAACCGCACAGGTTGGGAAAATTGATACCATTCCACCCAAGGGCAAAATCAATACCCCCGAAGAAATTTGGGAGGCCGCTTTCATCAAAGGTCCGCGTGGTGAAGTCAAAATCGGTTATGTTCACACTTACACCACTTCCCAGATGCTCGGTAAAGAGGAGGTCTTTAACACCGTTAAGGAACTGCGCTTCGAGATTCTGCGCGAAGGCAACCGTGTGGAAATGAAAGCCGATTCCCGCTCGACCGAAACGGCCACGGGTAAGGTTCTGAAAGTGGGGGGCAAAATCTGGCTCAGTCGGGATCAATTTGTCGAACTGCAAGGGGTGGTCAGTGACGATCGTTCCACCATCACCTTAAGCAAGACGGGAACCGTCCAGAACGAACAAAAGTTCCGCTGGCGTGAAGAGTGCATCGGGGTTTTAGGCGAAAGCCAACTGCTTCAAAAAAAGAAAATCAAACTCGACGACGAATTTTCCTACACCTATTTCGAGCCACAGATTGGCAACTATGCAACAGTTAAGGTCAAGGCCAACAAACTCGACAAAATTCGGATTGGAATGACCGAACGGGAATTGCTCCTGGTGACGGCCACACCCGACCCGATCAAAGTTCCAGGATTGGAAAAACCTTTGCAGCTCCCTCCTTTGGTGATTTGGATCGATCCGGAAACTCGCGAGACAATCCGTTCGGAAATGAACATCGCCGAGTTGGGCAACATCGTTCTGGTACGAACAACCAAAGTGGCAGCAATCGCCCCCAACGGGAATACCCCGCACGATATTATGACCAAGAATTCAAACTACCTGAAGGAATCCGTGCCGGGAATTTATGATGCCAAAAAAATGGTTTATCGAATTACCTTTCAGGGCGATGTCAAACCAAATGAGCTTCTGACAGTCGATGCTCGCCAAGAAGTTCGTAACGTTAAAAAAGATTCCTTCGAGTTGGTTGTAACTGCCAAAAGATTCCCAGTCAAAGCGATCAAGGAAGAAACGGTCAGCGAAGACTATCTTAAATCCAATTGGATGATCAATAGCAAAGATAACGAAGTGATCGCCCTAGCACGGAAAGCCGTAGGGAATGAAAAAGACCCGTTTAAGAAAGCACAGTTAATCGAGAAATTTGTTCGACGCTTTATGACCGAAACGGGTTTCTCCGAGGCGATGGCTACGGCCGATCATGTTGCTCGCACGGGTCGAGGTGACTGCACCGAGTTTGCAGTTCTGGCCGCCGCCATGTGCCGAGCCGAGGGGATTCCTTCGCGAACAGCCCTTGGATTGGTCTATGTAGAACAGCCTGGACAAAAACCGTTTTTAGGGCACCACATGTGGTTCGAGGTTTTTGTGGAAGGGCAATGGATCATGCTCGATGCCACTTTAGCAAAAGGTTCCGTTGGCCCCAGTCATATTAAAATCTCCGATCATAGCTGGGCTGGTGTTTTGAGTTTTACCCCTTTACTTCCGGTCAAGGGGTTTATCATGGCCAATCCCACTATCGAAATTTTGAAAGAGTGATCGAACAAAATTTTCACACGGGTTCAGACTCTCTGAATTGTATCCATCAAAGGATAGTTAGCTCAGCCAAACCAGTGTCGAGTCAGTGGTTGTCTTCGGTGACCTCTGAATTGTATCCATCAAAGGATAGTTAGCTCAGGGATTATCTGGCCGAACCATGTCGCTCCATCGCAGATCCCTAATTTGTAACGGCGACAATTCCTCAAGATTCCTTTTTTCATGGGTCGATAATGATTCTGAATCTTTGCCGAAATTGCAAAGGGTTTGGGCCACTTATTCAAAGACCTACGGAAGGGAGGAAATGGCGTGACCGGCTCCGATACTACCATCGTCGTCGAGACGGAGCGGTGAACTAAAATCTCTGGGAATAGTCATATTGCCTTGAACGACTGTCCCTTATACACATTTCCGAGCCCACGAGACCGGACTAGATCTCGTATGCCGTCTTCTGATTGACAAAAAACAAGGGCATAAGGCGCAAAAGGCACGTGCCGGAATAGTAAACGGACACATCAAATATTAATGACAGACTCAGACGGTACCGAGTGGG
>CAZFDX010000183.1:0-2240 GCA_964518325.1 uncultured Alcaligenaceae bacterium
GTCCGGAATCGTGGCAATGGCCCAATCTGAAGTGAAAACGTTCAGTTGGGTTTGCGGTGTAAAGATCAAGCCGTTACCTGCGTAGTCGGTGGGTGCCCCCACGGCCATGGTACCAAAACCTCCGGTAAGTGTTGTGGTATCCCCTGTGGTGGCAGCGGTGCTGTTTCCTCGTCCCGGATCGAGATAGGTTTTAACCACCGTGTTGGCATTGAAGTTATTGAACAAGTTATCTTGTTCAATGTAGGGAAGTAAGTGGTACAACCACGAAGCACCCCGACCGTTTGAGCCTTGCGGGAAAGGCCAAGGACCTAAACTCCCGTTGTTCGGAAGGGCATTAAAGTTCGACTCGAAGTTATGCAGTGCCGTTCCAATCTGTTTGAGATTGTTTCCAGAGGTGGAACGGTTAGCAGCTTCGCGAACTTTTTGGACCGCAGGTAAAAGCAGCCCAATGAGGATGGCAATGATCGCAATCACGACCAATAGTTCAATGAGGGTAAAACCCTTGGAGCGAGATTTTGCTCCCTTGAATCGGAAAAACATAAGAGAAACCCGAATAAATTCGGGAGAGGTACTCGTAACGTAACAAGTCAAAAATGAGAGTCAATCTATTTTTGAGAAATCTTTCAAAATGACATCATTCCTGCAAATTTCTTGAACAATTTTTGCATGAACCTTATGCAGAGAATCTAAAAAATGAGAGAATTGGCGTATTATTCTAGTATAAATTGGAATATCATGAGGCCGCTGAGACGTTGCCCTCTGTGCGTTTGAGAACCTACCTTTCTGGGCGGTGTTTCATCTGCTCTCCAACATTCCAACATTCCAATTCGCGCTTTTAATCCTCATTGAGATTCTCTTGGAGTGAACTCTTGAAAGAGAGGGGCTTGGTGGCAGCGAGTTTGGTGAAGTATCTCACACTCAAACCTGCTTGGCATTGTCGAAAAAAATGGGTTGCTTTTGTTGATGTTTCTTTGGATGTGACCTTCCTGCCCAAAAGAAAAATTGTGGAATGGATATACTGAGCTTTGAGATCGTTACGAAGAATCTTTTTGAGGGCAATGAAATGAGAGTATTCGTTCTCAAGTTGGTGACATTCCTTGTCATCTTCTGCGAGGTCACCTTCCTAGTGGCCGAAGAAAAACCCCTACCTCCTCGGCTAATCGTTCGTGGTGATGACATGGGGTTTTCTCATTCGGGGAATCAGGGCATTATGAAATGTGCTCTCGAAGGGATTCAAACTTCGATCGAAGTGATTGTCCCCTCTCCTTGGTTTCCCGAGGCCGTGAAATTACTAAAAGAACATCCCAAGTTAGATGTGGGTATTCACATTGCGTTGAGCAGTGAATGGGATAATCTGAAATGGCGGCCGATCACGAATGCTCCCAGTTTACGCGACCCCGATGGATATTTTTATCCCATGATTTTTCCGAACAAAAATTACCCGAAGCGATCTTTGAAAGAGAATGACTGGAAACTTGAAGAGATTGAGAAAGAAGTACGGGCACAGATCGAGCTAGGCAAAAAACACCTTCCGCAAATCAGTCATATTTCCGCTCATATGGGTTGTGATCGCCTCAGTAACGAAGTAACGCAGTTGTTCAAGAAGTTGGCCAAGGAATATCAACTCGATATCCATCCCGATGAACTAGGGGTCAAATACGTCGGGTATGCGGGGAAACACGGCACGCTTGCAGAAAAACAGGAAAGTTTCCTCAAGATGCTCGATACTCTTGAGGCAGGTAAAACGTATTTGTTCGTCGAACATCCTGCAATCGACTCGCCTGAACTTCGGGCAATCCATCATGTGGGTTACGAGAATGTGGCAGCAGATCGTCAGGGGGTGACCGATCTTTGGACCGATCCGCGAATTAAAAAAGCGATCCAAACCAAGGGGATTCAACTGATTAGCTATCGTGATCTCAAACCCCTTTCCAAATCGGCACAACCCCGTTCGACAGTTGAGCAAGAGTCGTGTTCGACAGGCGAGCAAGGGGCTTATTCGACCGGCCCGCTGGAGTCTTGTGTCAAGGAATCGAAAGAGGAAGTTCCCGTCAAATCGCTGCCACGAAGTTCACCCGAAGCTCAAGGGGTCTCCTCGAAAGCGATGCGAGAATTCATTGAGGCGCTCGATAGCGAAATTAACACCATGCATAGCCTTATGGTTGTTCGTCATGGGAAGGTTATTACGGAATGTTGGTGGAAACCTGAAAAGCCCGAAGATCGTCATGTGATGTATTCCC
>CAZFDX010000184.1:0-5683 GCA_964518325.1 uncultured Alcaligenaceae bacterium
GCTCCCTCACATAAGGAGGTGAAACATTGTGGTACGAATTTCACCAATCGTTGCCGAGTACGTTCCCATCGTTGGGGAGTAAGACCCATCGCCAAGTGAGAGGAGAAATCGAAGAACGGACACTTCGAGCGCTGCCATCGGCAAGGCCTACGAGAATGCCCGAAGAGTAATAGGTTTGGGGCAAATCGGGATCGCAAACGGTAGTTCGTGGGGAAACTTGGAAAGGGGTCCCCACACCGGCCGCATTGGGGAGTTTATGACCGAAGAAGGCCCCGAAGGTGGTGGAGTTGGTATATCCTGCGAGATCGATCGATGGGTACAAAGAGCCGCCATTGCCGCAGCGGCCTGCTTTCGTGGTGAACAAAATCACGTTGGAAGTCCCATCCGGAAACGAATGATTGAGATTGGCCCCCGCATCGGCCAAGTTCCCTGCACCGCTTTGGGGTAATCCAAAAACCTGAGCATTGGCAGCGAAATTACCCACAGGCAAACCGTCGGCACCGATGCCATTCGGGCAGGTCGGGTCCTTACGAGAGGTATAAAGTTTTATCGGGATTTTGGCCCAAGCATCGCTACTGGTACTGACGTTATTGAAGCTCACGTCCTGTTCAATGTACGGGGTTAACAACACCCAAAATGAAATGAGCAGTTGCACGGTGGTATTCGAGTTCCCTGCCGTGTATCGCACGCCAATCAGTGCGGGCATTTGTCCGTTCGCATCGTTGGCATTATGGGCAGCCAGCCCACATTGACGAATATGATTCAGGTCCGTGGAGCGCGCCGCTGCTTCTCGAACCTTTTGGATCGCAGGGAGTAACAGTCCAATCAGCACGGCAATGATCGCAATGACCACGAGTAACTCGATCAGGGTAAAACCCCCACGAAGGGGATTGGCTGCACGATGGTTCATGACCCACCATTTGGTTCGATGCGAGCAAGATTGAGTTTCTGAAGACACTCGGGCTTTTGAGCAAGGGCCAAAGGTTTCCCTCCGCGAGCCGATTCGAGATCAAATACTTGAACCTCATCCAAGGTTTCGGAATCGGTCAAGCGACAGGCCGCTCTTTTGGCAACCGCTTGGCGATACTCCTGCGGCAGACAATCCAAACAGACAAGGGCATAGGTCTTGAGTTCGCTAGTCAGTCCATCCGACCAGCGAGCGGCGATTTTATATTCGGCACGGTGTGGGCAACCTTTTGTCGTGCACATGACGGGATAAGTGAATGCCATCACGAGATTTTCGCCTCTGTCAGAATGAAACGAAGTTCCCTTCACCTACATTTTACTTCATATCAGAATGAAATGAAATCCCCTTCGCCTACATTTTAATCCATGTCAGAGTTAAAGGGTACTTCTTTTTGTTCGATGATTGCGAGGGCGTTTTGGGCGGCGCGGGCTTCTGCGATTTTTTTATTGGGTCCCCAAGCAGCAGGGTATCTTCGATCACGAATTATAACGGCAATTTTGAAAGAACGGGCATGGTCAGGGCCTTGCTCGTCGAGGATTACATATTTGGGTAGCGGCAGACCATTTTGCTGAACTAATTGCTGCAACCGTGATTTATGATTGGAAGTGCCCAAGTCCTGAATCGCTTTTTCGATGGCCTTGGGGAGAAATCGTTCGAGAAATTGACTCACTGCGGTCATTCCCCCATCAAGATAAATCGCTCCGATCAACGATTCAAAGACGTCGGCCAAGATATTTTCAGGCAAACGATTCGGATCAAGCCCTCGCCCCAATCGGAGAAATTGATTCAAGCCCAAGGAGCGTGAGTATTCCGCACAACTGGACCGGTTGACCACTGAGGATTTAATCTGGGTCATTTCCCCTTCTTGATATTGGGGATAATGCCGGTACAACCAATCGACAACGACAAAACCAAGCACGGCATCCCCGAGAAATTCCAGACGTTCAAACTGAGGTTGGTTGTGAGTGGCCCCCGAGGGATGCGTCAGGGCTTCGATTAGCAATTTCGGACTCGAAAACGAATAGCCAATGGATTTTTCGCATTCATGCAGAGGATCGCTGGACGGGGGTTGTTTGGCTGCAGTCATAGCCCTAGCGGTTATGTTTTGTACAAAATGGCTTAATACAAAATGGCTCGTAATCGATCACGGTAGGCATCGGACATTTCGCTTCGCACGCCGATGATCTCAAAAATTTTGACCATCAGTTCTCGAACCTGATTTTTAGCTAAATCCCGATCCAGCTCCGCAGCAGCAATCAGCACTTCCAAAGCCTCGGCATATTTCCCTTGGCTGGCCAGTGCATTTCCGAGCTGATACTTCAACTGGGCATCGTTCGGATTGGCCTTGATTTGTTGCTGTAAGGTTTGAATATCCCCCGCTTGAGATGCCCCTTCTCGCATCTCAAGAAGTTTTCGTAATCGTTCCGATTCGTTATCGCCGCCGAGACCTGCAATAATCTGTTTGGCCTCGTTCAGCCGATTGGTCGCCAGATAAATTCGCGCTTGCCCCTGTTGTGCTTTCTCGTTCTTGGGGTCCTGTTGAAGCACCTCCTGATAAATGGCCAACGCATCCTCTGGATTCGTTTCCTCCATCGCCGCCGCCTGATCGAGTACGCTCAGTTTCGGCCCCCCCGTGATGCTTTCGATAAACTCCCGAATATCGGCTTCGGGTAATAGGCCCGTGAAACCATTGACCGGTTGCCCATTTTGAAACGCAATCACCGCAGGGATACTTTCGATCTGAAAATACTGAGCGATCCTTTGATTTCGATCAATATCGACTTTGGCAAGGATAAACGCCCCTGCAAATTCGACCGCCAGTTTTTCTAAAATCGGGGCCAATTGTCGGCAGGGTTGACACCACTCGGCCCAGAAATCGACCACCACGGGGACTTGTTGCGAGCCTTCCAAGATTTTTTTCTGGAAGTCCCGCTCGTTTTGTATGTCAACAATATGAGGTGAGTTCATGGATACCTATCACGGTTAGAGTTCAGAATGATATTCTATGAGCAATCCTCAAAATGGGAATTAAAACCCCTGTGTTGCCAAAAGGGAAAAGGAACAAAAAGAAGAGCAAAGCAAAATACTCAACATGGTCAATCCCCGATCCATCAAGGTCGATCAAATCAAACACAACTCCGGCTACCCCGATGAAGGAGTTCGCTTCCCAAGGTTGCTTGCTGTGTGAAATATCTCTTCTCATTTCAGGGTAGGGTTCGTACACTCACACTACACCGATAATCGAGGGAGAATTCGCATGGCTCGTGGCGATCAATTCGCAGGCCTTACCGTTGCTATCATTACCCCATTCAAAAATGGCGAGATTGACTTTAATGCCTTGAAAAATCTGGTCGATTGGCATGTTGCCCAAGGCACCGATTGCCTCGCACCGGTGGGCACAACGGGGGAATCTCCCACGCTCTCTCATGAGGAACACGAAAAGGTTATCGCCACCGTTACCGAGCAGGCTCAAGGTCGAATCAAGATCATGGCCGGCACCGGTTCTAATTCGACTCGCGAAGCCATTCGCTTGACTAAGTTTGCCAAAAGTGTTGGGGTCGATGGCGCGTTGATTGTTGGCCCCTACTACAATAAGCCCACTCAGGAAGGGTATTATCGCCATTTTTCTGCGATTGCCGAGGCCGTTGACCTGCCTTATTGCCTTTACAATATCCCCGGCCGGACTGGCTCGAATATCCTTCCAGAAACGATCGCTCGCATTGCGCAGAGCTGCCCGCAGTTAGTGGCTGTGAAAGAAGCCACTGGCTCCTTGGATCAGGCCTCGCAGGTCGCGAGTTTATGCGATGTGGCGATTCTGTCTGGTGATGATTCTTTGACGCTCCCTTTGATGAGCATCGGTGGTAAGGGGGTAGTCTCCGTAGTGGGCAATATCGTGCCCAAGGATATGAAGGCGCTCGTCAATGCGTTCCAATCAGGAAACGTAGCCGAAGCCCAGAAATGGCACCGCAAATTGTTTCCCCTCTGTCGCGACATGCTTTCCGTCGCCACCAATCCCATCCCTCTCAAGGCAGCCATGCAATTACTCGGCCGCGATACCGGTGAGCTTCGCTTGCCGATGTCTCCCCTCGATGAAACAGGGTTAGCCAAAGTCCGCAAGACCCTTACGGAATATGGCTTGCTATAAGATAGAGCGTTTTCAAGTTTGCTGTATCGTCAAAGAGGTCGAATCATCAGCGGATAATCACACGAGTGGTCATGGAAATCGCTACACTCGATTGGAACTGGCTTGAGAACCTTGTTAGCTTGTGAGACTCGCCGGAATCATAATTGCCCCAGTTTTTGCTTTTTATCGTATTCTCGAAGCCCTTTGATTAGGGGTTCCATCTCCCCCATCATCACAGAATCCAAAGAGTGCAAGGTCAAATTGATGCGGTGATCGGTGATGCGATTTTGCGGGAAGTTGTAGGTCCGAATGCGGTCACTTCGATCCCCTGAACCGACGAGCGATTTACGCATCTCGGCACGTTCTTTGTGTTTTTTCTGCTGCTCGAATTCATACAGGCGACTTCGCAAGATTCGCATAGCCCGATCGCGGTTTTTGTGCTGGCTTCGTTCATCTTGGCATTTCACTTCAATACCTGTAGGCAGGTGAACAATCCGCACGGCCGATTCGGTCTTATTAACGTGTTGCCCGCCGGCCCCACCGGCGCGCATGGTGCTAATCTCTAAATCTTCAGGGCGGATATTCAAATCGACTTCTTCGGGTTCCGGAAGCACAGCGACGGTCGCAGCCGAGGTGTGAATTCGACCTTGTGTTTCGGTTTTGGGAACCCGTTGCACGCGGTGCCCCCCCGACTCGTAGCGAAAATGTTGATAGACCCCATCGCCGCTGATGCCAAAAACAATTTCCTTAAAGCCGCCGGCCTCACCTTCTGAAGCATCAATCGTTTCTACGGTGAAGCCCAACGAGCGGGCATAACGGGTGTACATTTCGTAAAGATCGCCCGCAAAGATGGCCGCTTCGTCCCCGCCGGTGCCGGCTCGCACTTCGATAATCAGGCTGGAAAAATCTTCATCCGGATCGATCAGAAGTTGATCTTCGATTTTCGTCACCAGTTGGCTTTGCTTTTCGCGGAGGCTTTTTAATTCCTCTTCTGCGTAAGCGCGCATTTCGGGATCGGTCTCGGTAGCAAGCAGCGATTCATTCTCGCGAATGGCCTTGCTCACCTCTTCGTATTCAAAATACGGCAACACATATTTGGCAAGCGTGCCCCGTTCTTTAGCGAGTCGGCCATAGGCCTGAGCATCGGCAGCTATGGCTGGGTCGGCGAGAGAATTTTCGATCTCTCGATATCGGTTGACTTTCGGTACTAATGTCGGCCACATATCCATCATTCTACAGGATTTCCGCAAAATCGTCCTGTAGCAATGTGGGAACCGCATCCCCCACTACCTGAGAAATAGGGAATAGGGAATCGTCATCCGCGAAATTGGGAATCGTCATCCGCGAAATTGTGAATCGTCATCCGCAGAAATTGTGAATCGTCATACTCAATTCCTATAATTGGGGTACTTGTTCCTTACCTACTTTTTCGAGAGTGATTATGAAAGGCGATCCGCGAATTATCGATGCCCTGAACGATGCCCTAACGATTGAATTGACCGCAATCAACCAATACTTCGTCCAAGCAAAAATGTGTAAAAACTGGGGGATTCAACGCCTCGCCAAGAAACACTACGAAGAGTCGATTGGGG
>CAZFDX010000185.1:0-13824 GCA_964518325.1 uncultured Alcaligenaceae bacterium
CCACGATTCCGGACGGTTCTTCCAACACCATGTTCGCTGCCATTAAATCCTTGCAACCGAACACACAATATCCTACCCGTCGTGGAAGCAACGGGGACCAAACGATTATGTGGGGGGGCAACGTTCCCGGAACTATCCGAACTGGAACCGTCATCGTGCGTGATGGCCCGACGGTTCCTCTTGGTAACGTGAACTGGGGTGGCACTTATGCGGGGGGGACGATCTCGCTGTTTGGAGATGGTTCGATCCGGAGCCTTCGTTTCTCGACCTCGGCTGCGGTCATGCAAGCCAACCTGACCCCTGCGGGTGGTGAAGTCCCCTCGAACTAATTCGTGAACCTCGCCCTACTTTGAACGCATCACTTTCGTCAAATTTCAATGGGAAGTCGCTCAAACGGCTTCCCTTGTGACCTTTCGATTACCAAAATAACTTTATCGAATTGTGACTGAGGTGCTTGTGTCTTTAATTTCAGAAATGACTTCCCATTCCCTACCGACTTTGGATCGACCAGATTGGGCCAATCCATTATGTATCGGTGATGTGAAACTTCAATCGCGATTTACATTGGCCCCATTGGCTGGGTACACGAATCTTCCCTTCCGTCTGTCGATCCGTGAGATTGGGGGAGTAGGCCTTTGTACCACAGACCTTGTCAATGCGCGTGCCATTCTGCAAGGCTCACAGAAAACGCTTGAATTGCTGGCAACAACCCCTGAAGATCGCCCTCTTGCTGTTCAACTTTACGGGAATGAGCCTGAATACCTTGTCCCTGCTGCACAATATGTCGAATCGTTGGGGGTCAACCTCATCGATATCAATATGGGGTGTCCCGTGCGCAAGGTCGTGAAAACGGGGGGGGGGTCGGCCATGATGTGCGATACCACCGGCGCCACCGTTGAGCTGGTTCGTAAGGTGGTGGAAGCCGTCAAAATTCCGGTCACGGTCAAAATGCGTCTCGGCTGGGATGAGCGACAACTCACGGCCCCCTACTTTGCCCGAGAGTTTGAGCAAATCGGTGTGAAAGCAATTACGATTCATGGACGCACCCGAGCACAGGGATTTTCGGGAACGGTGAATCTGGATGGCATCCGTCAAGTCGTCGAGGCAGTGGAAAAAATTCCTGTGATTGGAAACGGAGATGTCCGAACCCTTCGAGATGCTCATCGGATGATCTCCCATACCGGTTGCGATGCCGTAGCGATCGGGCGAGGGGCTTTATCGAACCCTTGGTTTTTCCGGCAATTAACTCGATGGGCCTCGCAAGGGGACCCTGGACCTCGGGGCACTTATCAAGAACGCTTGAACTTGATGAAACGACATTTCGTGCGGGTGACGGAATGGCGTGGCGAGCGTGCCGCATGCTTGCAATTTCGCAAAATGGCCGTGTGGTATTGCAAAGCTCTCAAAACCGGCAAGCAAATTCAACATCAGCTAGTAATGATTGATACCCCGAAGTTATTGGACGATATTATCGCCCAACTCTCCGAAAAAGGCCCCCCACCAGGGTGGAACGAAGCCGATGCTATGGATGCCAATATCCATGTTCCCAAAGGGCCTATTTCGCATTGGTGAACCGATGTTACCATAATACCCTACCGCAGAGGAGCCAATGCCCTACCATTGCGGTTGCATTCATCCATTGTGACCTTAGGCAGGGCGATGGCCAAACAG
The DNA here is from genome assembly GCA_964518325.1 of uncultured Alcaligenaceae bacterium. Classification (GTDB taxonomy): domain Bacteria; phylum Planctomycetota; class Planctomycetia; order Gemmatales; family Gemmataceae; genus SKW135. The sequence goes on from CAZFDX010000185.1 coordinate 1,672, forward strand.
GTTACGAGCTTTGATGAGTTTCACCACATTCGGCGGCACCATCGTTTCCCAAGATTCATCCCCGTTGGCGATCTTTCTTAAAACATCGCGGGAATCAATCTTCAAACATTCCATAGAATGAGTATCGACATCAACAATCCGCCCATTCTTCACCGCATATTCGTACAAGGGTTGAATAGACTCTGAGAAACGCAGATTCTGGACGGTTAATAATTCTCCAGTTTGGCGATCGATATAAGGATAAACGATCACCGTGAGATCGTTGCGGAGTAATCGCCCGAGCGCTTCGAGAATGCCCCCATCGAGATGCGTGTAGTATTTCGGGTCGAACAATTCGGGGATCGTCACGGCACCTAATCCCACTGCCACCCGTTTGGATGTGAGTTGTCGGAAGTAGGCAGCCAACTTATAGAATTCCGAAAAATCGGTCACCAATACCGTGAGTCCCGCCGCAGAAAGAGAATCGGCCCGACTGAGAAAATCTCGGGTATCAGGGGCGGAACGATCGGCCTTGAGATTCCGCATCGTGATCTCAGCGATACTGACCAAACGAGGTTGATCCTCTTCGGGCAACATTTTGAGGAACCGTTCCCGCGCTGCTCGGAAAATATCCAAGTTCACATGCGTGACGGGCCGAAAGGAACCCCGTTGGACCAATACAGGCCGTTTGTAAAAATATTCCGAAGGCAACATCACCTTGCCATCCGGTCCAAACATGGCAGCTTTGCTGAGACCTTTTTGAACGAGGTTCAAGCTCATGAGGCGATTATCAACCGCACGGAAGCCGATCCCCGAAAACTCGATCATGTCGATTTCAACACGATCGGAATTGAGGCCATCCATTAAGGATTCAATCAGTTGATCGGGTTCATGATGGAGAAAGAAAGCGGCATAAAGGAGATTCACGCCAATGATACCAATCGCTTCTTGCTGAAGCACGTTAGAAGGGTCCAGCAAGCGAACATGAATGAGAATCTGGCTCGCTTGATCACGGGGGTAGACCTGAAAGCGTACCCCCATCCAACCATGACAATAATTCGTTCCTTGGTAATTTCGAGCCGAGACCGTATCGGCAAAGGCAAAGAAGGCAGAGGTATCCCCACGAGTGTCGGATAATCGTTGGATATTGAGCTGATACTCATGGTCTAACATCGATTCGAGGCGCGCCCGAGAAACATAACGATCGGCATGCCCGTATATGGCATCGGAAACGGTCATGTCGTAGGCCGACATCGATTTGGCAACGGTCCCTGCTGCTCCACCCACTCGAAAAAACCAACGAACCACTTCTTGGCCCGCCCCGATCTCGGCGAAGGTTCCGTAACGTCGATGATCCATATTGATCCGAAAGGCTTTTCCATGCACATCAGGGCGTTGTTCGATCGGTACGGTTATCGTGTTCATTGAAAATTTCTCCAAGGAAGTTACTCCTAGAATCGAATCTTTTTGGGGACAATTGCGATCAGCGATAAGATTAGTCTACCGAATCCATAAATCAGAGAAAGAACGGGATCGCGAAACGACACAGACTTTCAACATCCCTTCAAAACAGACTTTCAGTATCCCTTTCAAAAGGGATCAAATTATCCCACTATTCCCGTTATTCGGAGAGTCAGGATCATCTGGATAAAGGTGCCGATCCTCCGAGAATTCCCGAGAATCCCCCATCGGTGTGAGCCACTACTTAGTATTCGGGAATCAATAATTCCCCTTGGGCGTTGTACCAACCTTCCCCATCGATTTGGTAAATACCATCGGCGTTTTGGGCAAGCATTTGCACCAATTCCGAAATGACGTGGTCCAATATCACTTCGTTGGAATGGTCTAATGGTTTTCTAAAGATGATTAATTCAATCGTTTGAATAACCCGTTCCATCAAAGAAATGGAATGCGGGGAGTAATCCAATGTTTCCAAGTAGGCTGCCCAAGTGTTCAATTCAGGACGAAGATCATCCTCTTGGGTGAGATAGCGTTCAATAGAGAGGGGAGAGCCGCTTGACCAACGAATCTCGGCGCTCTTCCAACCGAGATCGTCACCGGTGAAATGGATTTGGCATTGGTTTTCGAGTTGAGATAATCTCTCGGCAATTTGACTTGGTCGCAGGGTAGAAGCAACACCACAAAAAAGGCGAACCCACATGCCAATGATTTCCTTCTGTGTGATTAATTCGAGCTAAATCGAATTTTACGACTTTCTCGACCAAGGGGATCGGCCAAAAATCGGCTTTGGCAGTGGGGGCATAAATCTAATTCAAGGGTATGGGCTTTCGGAAGTTCAATTTCCAAAGGGGTCTCGTCATCGGCCAACATGTCGGCAAAAGCCCCAATTGAATCTTCTGCCAAGTCTTCACTTTCCATCGGAGGGGTAGTGAAATTGGGTTGGATTTGAATCGTCACTGTGTAACGGAGAGAATCGGATTTCGAGAGGTCTTTTCCACAATTATCACAAGTATAATATCGCATGGTTGTACTCACTCGATGAACATCCCTATTAGTCAGATTCGCAGATTTACCGAACCACGTCAAGCGAATTATCGCTACATTTGTTGAAAAAGTACGAATCGACAAACAGAATAAAACTTGCCTGAGTTCTCAATTTCGCCCTTTGATATTTTTGCAATAACTGGACCTTAAGAAGTTGGGATTGTCATTTTTTCTCTAGCAAGTTGGTGAACTTACAACGCTCAATTGTAAAGGTGACGCAATGACCCCCAACCAATCGATACGATCGTTGGGACTAGGCGATTTCAAGATAAATCATCGTTTGGCATCGCATTCGCATTACCTAACGCATCCAAACATCAGAGGAAAAATGACCATGAATAACCGACACAAAAATCTAATCTGGCTGCGTGACCTGATTATTGATCTCTCGGTCACTCGTGATCGACTGGAATCCGCAGATGATGAATTTTCAGCACGGATTGCGACCGAGGAACTTCACCGATTACTCGAATGTGCCGAGACGGCAGTACGTCGTTTGGAACCAACGCCTACCTATCAAACGCACTATTCCACCAGAAGTTAAACTCTCCTCGCTCCCTCAAACGAAAATCATCTTCGTCTCAAAAACCTAAAATATCGGGGGTCTGAAATTCATAACTGGTAACTCCCCGCGAAAGACTCCCCAATCCATCTCACTCCGCACCGCAAAAAATCCTTCGTCCCCTTCTCCCTCTGCCACTAAAAATCCCCCGTCTCCTTCTCCCTTCGCCTGAATTCGTTGTGCTTTGTTCAAAAACTTTTCGTATTCCTTCACGATGTCTGAGCTGCGAGCCGACGACTTTCGGGCAGAAAAACTTTCGTTGATCCCCGAATGATTAGGGGGCCCTCTTCGATAATACATTCAAGACAGTGTGGATTTTGATCCCTAAACTTTAACTATCTCCCCAGACTTGCATTCCAAACAATTTCCTAATGCCAAAAGTTCAGACTGGGATTCGACGATTCTTACTGGTGTGTGCCGGTCTTGTGTTTGTGGGCTTCGCTTGGATCGGTGCGATTGCTCCCGGAATACCGGTGACCCCTTTTTTGATTTGTGCGAGTTACTGCTTTGTTCGCTCTTCTCCTCGGCTTCACCGGTGGTTGCTTCGCTCTCCTTTTTTTGGGAAATTTCTGCACGATTGGGAGACTTATCGAGGTATTCGCAAACCCATCAAGATTCTCTCCATCTCGACGGTGGTTATTGTGGTGACCTGCTCGATCATTTTTTCGAGTCTACCAATCTGGGTCAAAATCGTCATTGGTCTTTTAGCCTGTGTCGGTATCACGACGATATTGATGCTCCCTACCATTCCCAATCGCCCTTCCGATTCCCAACAATGTCCGATAGAATCGTCACCGCAACCGAGTTCCTTGAGTCCTCACTCAGTAACGCCCCTTCCACCGAGTTCCTCAGATTCTGAAAAAGAATCTTCAGCAGAACCCAATTCAATGACTTGTCACTCGGAATCGATCTCACAACCCAAAGAATAAATTCTCAAATTCCGAGCGAGAAAATCCCTTATGTATTGTCCCTTAAGGGTAAATAATATCCATATTCTCATATCGATGCGAGAATAGCCATGGTTATCATTTGTCCACATTGCCAAGCCCGTCTCAAGGCCGATAAACCCTCCTCAACGGGGGTCTATATCTGCAAGAGCTGCCAAGGAAAATTTGAGCTTCCCATTGAGGGACGCCCGCTTCCTCCGAATCCCCCTGAGCCTGCGAATATCCAGCGTTTTCCTCCCCCGATTGTGATGCCGATGCCGATGCCCGATCCAAACTCATTTAATCCCTTCGCTTTTATCGATGAGGATGAAATTGAAGATGTAAAAAAAGAACGCCGCGAAATTCGACAAGAGCGCCGCGAGGAACGGGAAATTCGTGGGTTGGATCGTCGATCGAACCCCACGGGAACCCTCTCATTAGCTTTCTCTGTGGCAGCGCTTTTCTTAATGTGCTCGGGATTGAGTGTTCGGAAAGACCTTCCCGCCTACACCGGTACAACAAGTTGTTTGGCGCTACCCGGCGCTCTCATTGGCTTAATCCTAGGGATTGTTGGCGCGTGCAAACCCGGAAAGCCCAAACTCTTGGCAGTGATCGGAGCTGTCATCGCAGGCATCATTCTGTTGCTGATTCCCATGACCTGTATCGATCTCATCGAGCCTAAGCATCGTCGCTAAATTTCCTCTGAGATTTTGCAGGATTCTCACAATAACTCGGATTGATCTCGTGACGACCGAGATGATGTCTCATGAGCGGAGATTGATGTTTGCACACCGAATCTCTGGGGTCATATCAAAACATCCCTAAAGCCAGTCTTGCAAGTTTCTCGAAGCTCTCTGTGACGTTGTTCGGATGAAAGCACCAGTGAGATTGCAATCGCGACACTCAATTCAAACGGACTTTAAGAGTTCAAAGATCGACAATTCTTTTGTACCACATCTTTAATAAAATAAAGGTTTTGATTGTTCTTGTGGGGAAACGAACCGATGCCATTGTTTGCCAAAGTTGAGACGAAAGACCTCGATTTTTCAAAACTCGAAGAGGAGATTTTGCGCTTTTGGGAGACCAGCCAAATTTTCGAGAAATGCAAAGCGAAAAATGCTCACTCCGATAAACAATGGTCGTTTCTCGATGGTCCGATTACTGCCAATAATCCTATGGGGGTCCACCATGCTTGGGGCCGAACCTATAAGGATTTGTACAACCGTTATTTTGCCATGACGGGGCATCGACTTCGGTATCAACAAGGTTTCGATTGCCAAGGGTTATGGGTCGAAGTGGAGGTGGAAAAAGAACTGGGCCTAAAATCCAAACGAGACATCGAAAACCTCGTTGAGGGAGATACCGAAGCCTCTATCGCAAAATTCGTTCAATTATGTAAAGATCGAGTGAACAAGTTTGCACGAGTTCAAACCGAACAATCGATCCGCCTTGGCTATTGGATGGATTGGGACCGCACCGATGAAGATTGGGCCAAACCGGTGGATGAACGCAAATCGTACTTCACTATGTCGGAGACGAATAACGTCACCATCTGGTCTTTCTTGAAAAAGTGCCATCAAAAGGGACTGGTTTATAAAGGCTTCGATGTGATGCCTTGGTGTGGTCGCTGTGGTGTGGGTATCTCTGAGCAAGAGATGAAAGAGGGCTATAAAACGATTGAGCATCGCTCGGCCTTTGTTAAACTCCCTCTCAAGAATCGCCCCAACGAAAATCTCCTCGTTTGGACCACAACCCCTTGGACCTTGACCAGCAACGTCGGGGCCGCCGTGAACCCGAAGCTCACCTATTTGCAAGTCAAGCTGAAGGACGAAATCTACTACGTTTCCAAAGGGGCTTTCAAGCTCAACCGTATGGAATCGAGTGATTCTGATGAGGACGATTCCCCCAAGGCAGGTGGCAAAAAATCGAAACGCGAGTGGATCGATGGCGTGCCGCATCTGAAGAGTATCGAACAAATTTTCAAGGAAAAAGCAGGCAAAGAAGGCTTTTCGATCGTTGGCGAAATACTCGGCCAAGAGATGCTCGGCTGGGAGTACATTGGCCCGTTTGACGATTTACCCGCACAAAATTCCCCCTATGGTTATCCCGAGGAAGTAGCGCGAGTTGTCAAGCAACGAAATTGGGCCTCGGCCATTACCGGTGCCAATGCTCATAAGGTCGTAAGCGGCGGGGATCACGTTACTGAATCCGAGGGAACGGGGATTGTTCATACCGCGCCGGGCTGCGGGCAAATCGACTTCGTTTGGGGGAAAGAGAATCAGCTTCCTCCCATTGCTCCGATTGGTGAGGATGGGCGATTTCTCGATGGTTTTGGCCCATTGACTGGACTGCATGCCTCGGATAAATCCACAGCCGAGGCCGTATTTGAACTTCTCAAACAGAACGACCGACTCTTTGCCACAGAACGATACGTCCACCGTTACCCCCATTGTTGGCGTTGTAAAACGGAGCTACTGTATCGCTTGGTCGATGAGTGGTTCATCAATATGGGGCCACGAAATACTGAAGAAGGGTTTCGGGGCGAAGTTATGAAAGTGGTGAACCAAGTCAATTTCCTTCCTGAATCTCTGAATGGTCGGGCGCGAGAACGCGATTGGCTGTGGAATATGGGCGATTGGATGATCTCGAAAAAACGATTCTGGGGCTTGGCATTACCCATTTGGGTCGATGAACAGACCGGTGATTTCGAGGTGATCGGCAGCCGAGAAGAGTTGATGGAACGGGCCGTCGAAGGAATCGAAGCCATCGAGGGGCGCAGTCTGCATCGCCCCTATCTGGATCGGGTAAAAATCCGTAATCCGAAAACCGGAAACCTGATGAGCCGTATTTCCGACGTTGGGAACCCTTGGTTGGATGCAGGGATCGTTGCTTTTTCGACCCTGAAATACAACACCGACCGCGAGTATTGGCAAAAATGGTATCCCGCAGATTTCATCGTCGAGAGTTTTCCCTGTCAGTTCCGGAATTGGTTCTATGCCCTTCTCACCATGTCCACGATGATGAGTGACGGGAAACCGCCTTTCAAAACTCTGTTAGGTCATGGTCTCGTCCGTGATGAAAACGGAAAGGAGATGCACAAAAGTGCAGGCAACTCGATCCCGTTCGAGGTGGCCGCTAACGAAATGGGAGCCGATGTCTGCCGATGGTTATACGCGCGAACGAATCCCGCATCCAACTTAAATTTCGGCCCCAAGCCGGCCAACGAAATCCGTGCGAAATTCCACATCAAGTTCTGGAACTGCTATGCCTTTTTTACCAACAATGCTCGGGCAGATGGCTTCGATCCTCTCATGCCCTCGATTCCTTTGAAGGACCGACCCGATATTGATCGTTGGATTATCTCGGAATTGCAAAAATTGATTGAATTGGCGAATCAATCGTTCCGCAGTTACGACATCGCCCAGTTCTGCCTTGCCTGCGAAAAATTCTTGGATGATTATTTGAGTAATTGGTACGTTCGCCGGTCTCGCCGAAGGTTTGCGAAAGCCGGTTTCGATCGCGATTGTGCCTATCAAACGCTGTATTCCGTTTTGGTGAACCTCTGCCAGCTCTGTGCCCCGATCATCCCATTCTTCACCGAAGCGATCTATCAAAATATCCGTACCGAAAAGGACCCCGAATCAATTCACCTGACGGAATTTCCGGTGGCCGATCCAAGCAAGATCGACCCCGAATTAGGTCACGCAGTGGAAGTGACCATGCGAGTCGTCACAGCGGGGGGAGCCGCTCGAAACATCGCCAAGGTGAAAAATCGGCAACCGCTTGGGGAAATAATCATCAAACCGAGTAGCCCCGAGGTGCAAAAGGCCATCGAGAAATTTCAATCCGAGATTCAGGATGAGTTGAATATCAAAAAAATCACCTTCACGCACGAGAACTTACTGAAGGCCGAATTCCGACTTCAGATGAAAACGGCAGGGAGCAAAATCGGTCCCAAAGGGAAAGAGGTTCAGGCAGAATTGGCCAAACGGGACCCTCTCGAACTCAAAGCCGAGCTTCGCAAAGGCGAGGTTTCGATCGCTGGGGTCACACTCAACGAAGAAGATTTTCAGTTCACCATGACTGCCCCCGAAGGCTTCGCAGGTGCCGAGGATTCCGGGACCCAAGTGATGATCGATACGAAAATCACTCCCCTGCTTGCTCAAGAGGGGATGGCCCGCGAGGTCATTCGAGCGGTCAACGATCTCCGGAAGAAAGCAGAGTTGAATATCGAAGATCGAATTGCCTTGACTTTGTTAACCACATCTCCCAGCCTTAGCGAGGCCCTGTGGAACTTCAAGGATTATATTGCAGAAGAGACTTTGACCAAGGTCTGGGGACATACTTCCGAAACCCATTCGGTGGATTTAGAAATCGAAGGTCAACCCCTGCGGATCGAATTGCATAAAATAGACTAAGCTCGCCTACCTTCTCTGCGCATCGCCCGCTTTTCTGAACTTCTTATGACCGTTCGTCAATCTTTTTTGGGATTTGTTCTCCTGTCCTTGTGTATGGGAACTCATCCTTGTTGGTCTCAATCCTTCCCCGAGTTACCATCGAAAACCATTACCCTTTCAGAGAAAGAAATTTCTCTCAAAAATTTGGCGGACTCGTTTCGTGAACAGACGGGCCTCACACTAGATTTAGGGAAACAAAACCCCGATCGCCGAATCACTTTGGATTGGCAGAAGAAACCTTTTTGGGAAGCCCTCGAAGCGATTGGTAAACAGACTCGCTGTCGGGTTGAGGTTACGGGTTCGGGCTTAGCACTAGTTGAACTGGTAGAGTCCGATTCGGAGAATTTATCTGTGATTCGTGGTCCTTTTCGCTTAACTCCGAGTACGATTCACATTCGTCGCAATCTGACCACACTACAAAGCACCGGTAACCTGACGATGGAACTGGCTTGGGAACCTAGTGTGCTGGTTTTTCGTTCCGATTCGATTTTTCGTGCATCGGAGGCCAAAACCGACTCCGGAACACCCGTGCGGACCGATTCCTCCGCCACACGTTATCTGGTCGAAGGTCGAACCGCTCAGTTGAATTTGAACTTTTCTCAAGTCGCGCGGGCAGCCCAATCGATTTCGTTCAAAGGGGAAGTTCATTTGACCATCAGTCGAAATTGGATTGTTCACCAACTGAATCCGAGCAACGGGAAACTCTTGACTCCGCAAGATGCCAATGTCATTCTCAACGTAAAAAAATGGTCCAAAACAGGAAATGATCTTACGGTCGATATTGCCTATGAGTACCCCAAGGATGTTGTTTGGGAATCGTTTGAAAATCCGTTTGAGCGAAACACACTGGAGCTGATCTCTCCCTCGGGCAAGGTGATTACCCCTTCTCGAAGTGAAAGTCAGCAAAATGAAACACGATATATTTTCAAGGGAACCGTCGGCGAATTGGGGCCAGATTGGAAGGTGCAATATCGGCTCCCAAGAGCTTTTGAAGAAATCAAAATTCCGTTTGAATTTCGGAATATCCCGCTTCCTTGAGGGAGTCGAGGGCACTTTCTCTCGAAGAAGTTACATGCTCACCCTTCACCGAGTAACTGAGGCACTTTCTCTCGGAGATGCTCGATCTCTTGCAGAGTTTCACCCAAGTAGGCGAGCAAGCGGAGATCATCTCGGGTCACGGTTCCGCCAGAAAAAATCCACGAGCGAACACGAAAGAGCTTATAAAGTTTCACGAGCTTCCGATCGGAAATGAAGATGCGATCCTCACGCACCAAGGTTTTTACCAAACGCTTGAATTCTGCAAAAACATCATCGGGGAAAAACAGTTTGCGATCGTTCTGTTCCTCGCCGCGACTGTCCCCTTGCTTTCGCCCGAACAACAAGGTTAAATAGCGATTGGCTTTTATCAAATCGTCCAAGGTGCAATGTCCTTCGACCCAAGGCTTTTGATTTAGATTTTTGAAGGCTTCGTTCTGAAGCCCCGCATCAATCAGTTCTGCAAAATAATCATCTTGCACGGGGCGAGATTGAACTTTGAGTACAAATCGATCCTTCAGAGCAGCCAATTCACCCTGTTCCGGAATTTCGTTGGTCGCTGCGAAAAGCACTCGGAGCGGTACCGGTTCGGGAACCCCGTCCTGATAGAATTTCTTTTCGTTGATGATCGTCAAGAGAATGTTCAGAATCGCACTGTTCGATTTGAAGATTTCGTCTAAGAAGGCAATTCTGGCCGTAGGGAGTTTCCCTTGCTTTCTGCGGATGTAGGAACCATCACGGAGTTTGGCGATATCGATGGCACCGATGATTTCGCTTGGCTCGGTGAAGCGAGTGAGCATATATTCAAAGTAATCCTCTTCGGAGACACCGAGGGCATCCTTGAATTTCAACACGAGGTCGGATTTAGCCGTTCCGGGTGGACCTACTAAGAGCAGGGGTTCTTGCGCCACTGCGGCCACCACCATTAAATCAATGATTTCTTGCTTCTGGACAAAGAACCGCCCGAGGGATGTCCGAAAACGATTGATTTTTTTGCGAATCTCTCCGGCTTCGGCTTGAAGGTCAACAAGCGATAGTTCTTCAACTCGCGTGGCTTTGGCCATGTGGCAAATATCTCCCTAATCTATTTCGTTTATTCTAAGAGAGGTCCACAAGAAGGGAATGTTCACAAGGTTGGGATTTTCGGATTCGCCGCTAGCATTGATGTGCCCCTACCCTACGAACTGCCTAAAGAGAGCAATCTGCAGTGAAACGAATCGCAACGGCTCAACCGAATGAGTGAACTTGGATGGCAATTTGTCGCTCTTGATTAAAATGAGCTTTCCTATGCAAAATCCAGAATTGATCGAAATCGATGGCTCGGAAGGGGAAGGTGGCGGGCAAATTCTGCGCACGAGTTTATTCTTAGCCCTTCTTCTGAATCGGCCTTTTCACATGTATAACATCCGGAAAAATCGGCTTCCGAAACCCGGTTTGCGTCCCCAACATTTAACATGTGTGCAGGCAGCCGCTCAGATTTGTCATGGCAGAACTCAAGGGGCAGAACTCGGTTCGAGTGAGTTGTTTTTCTATCCCAATGAGGTAGTTTCTGGTCGTTATCATTTTTCGATTGGAACAGCCGGCGCAACGAGCCTTGTCTTACAGACGGTTTATTTACCCCTGATGTGGAATGCTCGCGGTGCTTCCGAAATCATCATCGAAGGAGGAACCCACAACGACAAGGCCCCCTCGTTCCACTTCCTCCAAACCACTTGGCGCGCTTGGTTAGCTTCGATGGGTTTAGATGTTCGATTGGAATTGAAGCGGATCGGCTTTTATCCCAAAGGGGGGGGGCTGATTATCGCTCATCTGCAACCGTGTTCCTCGATTGCCCCATTACACGCTACAGAACCTGCCCATGATCGGTTCGAGATACTCAGCGCGGTTGCCAATTTACCAGAACACATCGGCCAGAGGCAACTGAGCCGAGCAGAAAGCCAAATTGGAAAGGTCACTCGGAACTTTTCCTCACGCTTAGAACGATGGCACCATTCCACGGGGAGTTATGTTGCCGTCACGGTCGAAGGGCTTGTTCCTGCTCTGTTTGATAGCGTGGGGGCCAAAGGGAAGACGGCAGAAAAAGTTGCCCATGAAGCCTGTGAGCAAGCGATTCAACATTATCAACAAGGGGCTTGTGTGGATGAACATTCCAGCGACCAGTTATTACTCCCTTTGGTTTTTGCGAAAGGAGAATCGCGCTTGCGGGTCGGTCAATTTTCCTCTCATTTGAGAACGAATGTCCAGACCATTGGTCTTTTCTTGAATAGGAAAATCAACCTCATTCCGGAAGAGAATTTGGTCGTCGTTCAAGAATCGTGAATCTTGACCGGCAAATTCCTATAATTCTTTCTAACGAGTGTTAGGAGGAATGGAACATGCCATTGTATGAATACGAGTGTACAAATTGTCATCATCGAGAAGAGAAATTGGTTCGACAATCGGTGAGTTCTGAAAATTTACAATGTCCGAAATGTCAGCAATTCACATTGACCCGTCTCATTAGTGTACCGGCTCAGGTCTCAAGCAATTCTGCAACCCCACTTCCCTTGGGCGGTGGATGTGGTGTCGGTCCGCCTTGTGGTGCCCCTTGGTGTCAACGGAAAGGTTAATCGGATTTACTGGATCGTTTTCACGGGATTCGGTTTTCTCCGTCTGGTTATCGGGATCGGGGGGACTGAATCGGGTGATC
>CAZFDX010000186.1:0-1964 GCA_964518325.1 uncultured Alcaligenaceae bacterium
TAAGGGCCAGACCTTGGACCTTGCCGAGAAACGATTGAAAGAAAAAGGGGTGCGAATCGATTTCTCGTCACAGGTGGGATTTCCCGATGGCATGGTGGATGCGGGAGACAACACCGCGATCGTGGCCTTTTACAATCCTCAACCCGATGATGGTTTAGTCAGCCGTTACGATTTAGCTACGGGAAACATCGTCGAACAGTGGCGTGTTCCTCGTTCCCCCCGTGTGACCTGCCCCTGTTTGGTGGCTCACGGGTCACGGGTCGCTCTCTATCTGACCACCGCCACGGAAGGAATGCCTGCCGAGCAGCGCCAGCAATGTCCGAATGCAGGGAGTTTATTCGTGGCAGAGACCGACTTCGCTCCCGACCAAGTTCCGCAAGCCCTATTTCGTCTCTAAATCCGTGCGAATCGGCTCCAGCCCACTCAAACAACGGGAAGGATTCATCGTTGATAGTGAGTCGTTGATCGTTGATAGTGAATCGTGAGTCGTGAGCTTTAAGCCTTGAGGCTTCGTTGTTCATTGTTCATCGTTGATTGTTCATCCTTAAGCCTCAAGGGGGGGCATCGGGAACCGATAAGCCTCAAGGGGGATAAGGCCTAGATCCGCAGCCGAAGGATGTTGGCGCTACGGGCCGACCAAAAATTCATCTTGATCAAAATACCTATTTTTGCCATAGGTCATATTCACTCGAAACAGGATGTTTCTCATGGTCAACGCATTACGACGAATCAGCTTAGTTTTGCCAGCTTATAACGAAGCCGCTGCGATCGGTCATTCTTTAGAGGAGGCCTATCAGGCCCTGATCGATTCGGGGCGAGAATTTGAAATTCTAATCATCGATGATGGCAGTACCGACAATACAGCCGAAATCGTAACCGAATACGCAGAAAGGTATCCTGCCATCCGCTTGGTTCGACATGCCACCAACTTGGGCTACGGAGCCGCTTTGCGAACCGGTTTTGAAAGTGCAACCTATGAACTGGTGGCCTTTTCAGATGCCGATGGTCAATTCTTCATCGAAGATTTAGAATTGTTGATCGAACAGGTCGAAAACTTCCATATCGTGGTTGGGCGTCGGGTCGATCGCAAGGACCCCTTCCTGAGACGATTTTATTCTTGGGGATATAACCAAATTGTCCGACGATTGTTTGGCACCCGTGTGCATGATTGCGATTGTGCCCTAAAAGTGTTCCATACCAAAACTCTTTCTTATCTGCTGCCGGAATCTCGGGGCTTTTTGGTCAATGCGGAAATGCTCTCGAAAGCCAATCGACTGGGCTTTAGTGTGACCGAAATTCCGGTGCGGCATCGGCCCCGTCGTTATGGTGTCAGCAAAGTTTCGCTGTGGGAAATTCCCAAAACCTTGGTGGGGTTATTTCACTTATGGCATGTGGTGCAAAGCATTCCCCGTCATGCTCCCAGTGCGATACCGGTTACCCCTCTTGCCAAAGCGTATACTCCTACTTCGATTCCTCATTCAAAAAAGGTCGCAGCCTAATTCAGTATGTGCTATGATGGTATCTTCTGGGAGAAGTCATCATGGATTGGAAAATTCGCGAACTGATCGAAGCGGACCTCACAAAGGGCTTTATCGAAACCCTAGAGAGTTTGACCGATGTCGGTCTGACTCCACAAGAAGCCATACCCATTTTTCGACAGCGTAAAGCCAGCGGGGTCCTCACGTTGGTCGCGGTCAATTCTCAGGAGCAGATTATCGGTACGGGGAGTCTGATCATCGAACAAAAGTTCATCCATCGCGGCGGGCGGATCGGTCATATTGAAGATGTGGCCGTTCATCCGCAAGCTCAAGGAAAAGGCATCGGGGCGGCCCTGATTCAAACGCTAATCAACGCTGCCCGAACCATGAAATGCTACAAAGTGATTCTCGGCTGCAACGATAAAAATATCCCCTTCTATGAAAAACAGGGGTTTCATAAACACGAGAACGGCATGAGGCTCGACT
>CAZFDX010000187.1:0-1749 GCA_964518325.1 uncultured Alcaligenaceae bacterium
ATGAAATGGTGTGGAATCACTCTCTCACTTCTCGTTCTTTTTGGTTTCAGCACGGCAGCCGATAAGGAAGCCCCAAAGTTTGATGACAGCAATATCGAAGGCAAGTGGAAAATTACCTCGGGCGTCAAATACGGAGAAAAACTGGAAGAAAAGGCCTTCGCGGGTGTCGTCACTATCGACAAAGGTAAAATCACCATCAAAGATGAAACTACCACGCATGTGATGAGATTCAAGATCGACGCAAGTAAAAACCCCGTTGAGATTGATATGACGGGTCTGGAAGGCCCCGCGAAGGACTTCAAATCGGAAGGGTTGATTGAATTGAAAGGGGATGATTTGAAATTGGTCTATTCTTTTCCGGGTGAAAAACGTCCCACAGCATTCGAGAGCAAAAAGGATAGCAAAGTTCTTTTCTTCACGCTCAAACGAGAGAAATAATTCTGCTTCTTTTCTTCAAAAACGAGTCGGCCTCCCTGAGATTTTAGGTAGTCGATTTTTTCGCAGGATTGACCACTTCAAACATGCCCGACTTACCGCTCGTCTGGGGAAAGACGAACGGAATCCGAACCGTGAAGGTGCTACCGGCTCCGGGAGAACTTTTCAAAGTTACCTCTCCACCTAACAGACGGCATAATTCGCGAACAATCGAAAGCCCCAAGCCGGTCCCTTCGTAATCTCGGGTCAAATGCCCGTTGACCTGCCGGAATTTCTCGAAGATATGTTGTTGATCCTTTTCAGAAATCCCGATCCCTGTATCGATGACATTCCAAATCATATCCTGATTAGACTTCGAGACTTGCAAGGTGACCCGACCACCTTGCGGGGTAAATTTAATGGCATTCGAGAGGAGATTCGTTAACACTTGGCGTAGTTTGCCCACATCTTGTTGCATGCGGGGAAGTTGCGGGGCCGGCTCGTAGCGCAATTCGATTTTGTTGTTTTCGGCCTGCAACATAAACGGGGGAAGTAAATCGCGAACGAATTCCTCAACGGAAACATCGGTGATTTTCGTTTCAATCCGTCCCGATTCAATTTTCGCTAAATCGAGAATATCGTTAATGATGTTGACCAAACGTCGGCCATCATCGCGGATATGGGCAGCCCAACGGGCTTGTTTTTCCGTCAGGCCGGGGCTACTCTTCAATAACACATCGGAAAAACCAATGATTCCATTCAAGGGCGTTCGTAATTCATGGCTGACGGTGGAAACGAATTCGGATTTTAGACGTGAGCTTTCATAGAGTTTGAGGTTGGCATTGGCTAATTCATCTGCCCGTTCTTGGAGGTCTGCCAAAAGACGTTCATTGGCAGCGCGTTCTTCTGTGAGTTTGTGAACCATTTGATTAAAGGCCACGGATAAATCTTCAAACTCATCTCGTGTGTTAATATCGGAACGAACATTATACTGACCTGCCGTAATCGAATCACTCACCGCCTTGAGATGTTTGATCGGCTTGACAACAATCATTCTCACGGCCAGATACATGCCCACGAGGATTAGGATCGAGGCCACTAGCCCGAAGGTCAATAACAAAGCCCGATTGGTGTGCCGCCCTTCTTCGATGGTGTTCGTAGGAAGGGTCACTTTGATTACGGCCATGAGTTCGCCTGGTCTGAGTGGATCTTTCCGACGGCTTGAATTGATTTGGTTATGGCATTGCACGCACGACTCCGTAGCACGCACCGCACCAAAATAATGGAACCCCTCTCCTGAGGGGAGCCGAGCGCTCTCTTCATTCAAAGTGGGAT
>CAZFDX010000188.1:0-9545 GCA_964518325.1 uncultured Alcaligenaceae bacterium
GCAGCGTTGCTGGCCTTTGCCGATTTGCCCAGTGATGCCGGTGTGGCCCAAGCCCTTGCAGAAGCGTTGAAATCACCCGATTTTATTGCCGATCGTTGGTTGGCCGATGCCCTCGTCTCGGCTGGGGCGCAACATGCAGGCCCCCTGCTTGCCGTCGCCCTGAAAGAAAATTATTCTGCCAAAGGTTTGACCATCCTTTCGACCGTTGCCGAACACTATGCCCGTTCTGGGGGAGACAATCAACTCAGTCAGATTCTCAAGGCTCTCCCCAATGCTTCGCGGGAAACCTCGGCGACCATTATCTCGGCTTTCGCGAAAGGTTGGCCGGCGGGATCACCCCATAAACTCGATGCCGAGGCCGAAAAAGTTCTGGTCGATGCCTATGCCAAACTTTCTCCAACCGGTCGCAGTCAGTTAGTGAAATTGGTCACTCAATGGGGAAGCAAGGCCCTTCAAGAGCGATCGAAAGAAATTCTCAAAGACCTGTTAGCCGATTTGAGTAACGAGAAACTCTCGGATGCAGATCGCGCCAATGCCGCTAAACAGATTGTGGAAATTGCTCCCTTGGATACCACGTTGATAAACACCCTGTTGGCCGTGATCGACATCAAAGCCTCGCCGAGCCTATCCCAAGGGATATTTGATGCGCTCGGAACTTCCTCCTCCGAGTTAGTTGCCGATGCGATCCTCAAACAGTACCCCGCGTACACCCCTGCGGTCCGAAGCCAAGCGATCCGATTATTGCTCTCCCGAGCGAGTTGGTCAACTCGCTTGCTTGAAGCCAGTGAAAAAGGACAATTCGCCCTGAACGATCTGACGTTGGATCAGAAACAAAGTCTGGCGAATCACCCCGAGAAGGGTCTGGCGGAAAAAGCGAAAGCCCTGCTCGCCAAGGGGGGGGGGCTTCCTAATGCCGATCGACAAAAGGTCATCGATGAGCTTTGGCCCATCGTGAAAAAAGGTGGCGATGCCGCTCTCGGCAAGCAAATGTTCACCAAGCATTGTGCTGCCTGTCACATGCACGGAACGGAAGGGAACCGGATTGGCCCCGATCTCACAGGTATGGCCGCCCATCCCAAGGAAGAAACTCTCGTTCACATTCTTGATCCCAGTCGCAGTGTCGAGGGGAACTTCCGCCTGTATCAGATCACCACACTGGCAGGCAAGGTTTACAACGGGATGCTTCTTTCCGAAACGAAAACCACAATCGAAATTGTCGATAGCGAAGCCAAGAAACATACCCTTAACCGAGAGGAGATTGATACTTTAGTGGCCTCGCAAAAATCCCTGATGCCCGAAGGCTTCGAGAAACAGATGAAGCCCGAAGAAATGGCGAACCTGCTGGAATTTCTGGCGAAACGTGGGAAATTCCTGCCCATTCCGCTGGATAAAGTGGCCACCATTGTTTCCACCAAAGGGATGTTCTACGCAGAAGATGCCGACCTTGAGCGGATCATTCTGCCCGATTGGAAACCGCGAACAATTGAAGGGGTCCCCTTTGTGTTCACCGATCCCCAAGGCGATAAAAAGCCGAACGTGATTCTCCTTCATGGTCCCGAAGGAAAAGTCTCTTCGGCCATGCCCAAATCGGTGAGTCTCCCAGTGACGGGGCCTGCCAAAACGATTCATATTCTCGGAGGGGTCGCCGGTTGGGCTTCGCCGTTTGGTCAAAAGGGAAGCCTGTCGATGATTGTGCGGATTGTGTATGAAGATGGTAAAACCGAAGACCACGAATTGAAAAACGGCGAACACATTGCCGATTACATCCGCAAGGTAGAAGTGCCCGGCTCGAAGTTTGCTCTCGCAGCACGGAACCAACAAATTCGCTACCTGAGCATCAACCCCAAATCCGATGCCAACATCAAATCGATTGAGTTCGTGAAGGGAACCGATCGAACGGCCCCCCTTGTGTTGGCAGTCACCCTCGAAGGCAAAGAATAGCCAGCCCCCTTCACGCCACCGCTTCCCCTTGCTTCTTTCACGCTACCGGCTCAATTCGGTTTCGCATCCACCTACTGATAAGCCCCTCCCGATCTGTATAATCCGAACATCACTTGTTTTTCACCAAAATGGGATTCATGAATCTGAAACGATTATTTGTCCGGCTTTTCTTGGGGCGTCGCTTACCAATCGTTTCTGGAACCCTGAAGGTCGCAGGGTTACAAGCACAGGTATCGATCGATCGCGATCCTTACGGAATCCCGATGATCCAAGCCCAACATGAGGTCGATGCCTTTTTTGCCTTGGGGTTTTGTCACGGTCAAGATCGGGCGGGTCAATTGGAGGGGCTATTGCGAATCGGAAGGGGACGGTTGGCCGAAATCGCCGGCCCTCGGGCAATCGGCATCGATCAATTATTCCGGCGGATTGGTTTCTATCACAGTGCGGTTCAACAATGGCCCGTTCTCTCGAAGGAAATGCAACAAACCTTGCAAGCGTATGTGGCAGGTGTGAATGCAGCGTATCGGCAGGGGTGGAGAAAAAAGCCGCACGAGTTCGTTTTTCTGGGGATCGAGCCGACGGAATGGAACCCCTACGATGTGCTTTGTGTGCTGAAAATACAATGCTGGTTCATGGCCTGCAATTGGGATAGCGAAATTGCCCGATTCCTCATCTTACAAAACGATGGGCCGGATGCCTTAAAATCTCTGGACCCGTTGGCGTTCGATAGTACGGGTCTGACCGACCCGCATTCGCTTCCCTCGCCGATGAGTTCGTTTCAACGCCTTGTGCAGGATGTCCAACACCTGACAGAATTCTTTCCCAAAATGGGCGGCTCGAATAATTGGGTGATCGGTCCGAAACGATCGAGTACGGGGCGCCCGATATTGGCGAACGATCCTCATTTGGGCGCCAATCTTCCGGCCCCTTGGTATTTGGTGGCGATCCATACCCCCGATTGGTCGGTAGCAGGGGCATCGTTTGTTGGCTCACCCACCGTGCCGAGCGGGCACAATGGTCATAGTGCATGGGGGGTCACTGCGGGACTGTGTGATAATACCGATCTGTTTCTCGAAGACCTCAAATCGATCGAGGGGAAATGGCACTATCGCCAAGGGGAAAAGTATCTTCCCTGTGAGGTTCGGAAAGAGTCGATCGCGGTGAAAAAGCAATCGCCTGTAGAAGTCGAAATACTGGCCACGTCTCGCGGACCGATTATCTCTCCCTCGTTGACGGTGAAAACCGAGGCGCTCTCTTTGCGGGCCATTTGGTTGGACCCTTTACCGGTCGAAGGTTGGCTGACCGCTTTCAAGGCCCGCGATTGGGAGACGTTCCGCCACAGCTTTCGTCAATGGCCGGGCTTTCCCATGAACTTGGTCTATGCCGATGTGACGGGAAAAACCGGTTGGCAATTGGTCGGCGAATTACCGATCCGCAAACGGGGGCATGGTCTGATTCCGCTAGCCGGTTGGGATGAGCGCAATGGTTGGCATTCCGAACGCTTGGCCTTCGAGAAAATGCCCTTTCTGGAAGCCCCCCCCCAAGGATTTTTGGCTACGGCCAATAATCGCCCCTGTTACGAAACGGAAGAGGCCTTTTTGGGTTGCGATTGGTTGGATGGGTATCGGCATCGGGTGATTGTGGAAGCCTTGGAAAAACGGGACCCCGTACATTTGGAAGATTGTACGCAGATTCAACAAAGCGTCCGATGCCTTCCTTGGGAAGAAATTCGGGAAGCGGTTTTATCGTTGTCGCATCCTGCCACCGAGATTCTAAAAAATTGGGACGGCCAAATTTCTGCCGATTCGATTGCCGCAACGATTTATCAAATTTTTATGGGGCGCATCGCTCGGCGGATTGCCGAAGTTCAAGCCCCTCGTTCGGTCGAAATCGTCTTAGGTCGCGGGGTCACGGAATTAAATGGTCATACCTTTTTCTCGTTCCGGCGCTATGCCCATTTAGTGAATCTGATTCAACAACAACCCCAAGGCTGGTTTCCATCGGGTTGGTCAAGCGAGCTTCTTTCGGCTTTAGATTATGCCTTTCAGCAAGCCCAAAATAAGCCTTGGGGCGAAATTCGGCCGTTGGTTTTGTCCCATTTGTTGATGGGGAAAAGCCCCTTGGGATCGATCTATAATCGAGGCCCCTTTGCATACGGTGGGGATGAACATACGCCGAACCACACCTCGGCCTTACCTTTGAATGTGCTAGGTCCCGTGCAGAGCTTACCGAATTTACGAACGGTGATTGATGTGGGGAATTGGTCGGCCTGCCGCTTCCAATTAGCGGGCGGACAATCGGGCAATCCTTACTCGCCACATTACGATGATCTATTGCATTTCTGGCGGGAAGGTTCGGGTGTGGCGATCCCCTTCACAAAAGAAGAAACCACCGCAGCAACACGTTCCCAATTAAAATTGGTGCCCACGACGATGACCGAAAGTTGAAATCGCTGCGACGGTTCAGGAGACAGCGACCGTTCAGGACTCAGCGGCCGAGACGATCATTGAGGGATTATTCCGCAGGGGGTTCTTGCGGGGGAGGCTCCTTGCAGCCGAGCATTTGTGCTAAGCGACGTGCGAATTCAGCAGGTAAGGGGACATCCGGAAGTTGTCGGCAGTTGACGATCACTTCCCGATATTGGACGAGATAGATTTTGCAAGGAACGCAGCCACACAGATGCCAATCGAGCAGGTTTTTCTCTTCCGATTCCAGCTCTTCGTTCAGGTAATCGGCGAGAAGTTCGGCCACTTTCTTGCAAGTCACATTCATGATTTGCGTTCCTCAAAATGGTGACTGAGAGCATCTCGCATCATCAATCGTGCCCGATGCAGGCGACTTTTCACAGCCGGCACCGAAATATCTAATAGTTCGGCAATTTCGGAGTTCGGCAGTTGTTCGATATCGGCCAAGACAAAGACCTCTCGATACATATCCGGCAAGGTTTGAATGGTCTTATCGATCAATTCTGCTTGTTCCGAGGCTAACACATTACTTTCGGGGTTACTCGGCCAAGGTCGAACATGTCCGACGTGATGGCCGTCACTATCGAAATTATCTAAAGGATCGGCCACACGGCCTTCCTCTCGCCGTGCCCTTTTGCGACGGTGGGCCAAGGCCGCATTCACCGTGACCCGATGGAGCCACGTCGGAAAGGCGGCTTCGCCCCGAAACGTATCGAGTTTTCGGACCACTTGCAAAAGAACGTCTTGAGTCACGTCTTCTGCATCCGAATCGTTTCCCAGCATCCGTCGGGCAAGGTTATACACGCGAGGGGCATACTCGCGAAAGACCCGGTCTGGCGTCAGCTCGAGGTCGGCTGTAGTGGCCATGGTCAATTTCCTCCGGGTTAGAGAAACCTTCGGGCGATTGGTTTCACGTTTTTATCGAATTGATTCGACATTTTTTGGTTCCTAGCTTTGGCCCTGATTCTTCTGGAATAGGACGAATTCGAGCCAAAAAATCGTTCTCCTATTTGAGTATACCTTTATAAACCCAAACTCTTGCGCGCTGCCGCGAGGACTTGCTCGCGAACTTCAGGAAGCGAGCCGACCACGGTGGCCCCCGCAGCCAGCCGATGCCCCCCCCCTCCGAATTGCTCGGCAAGGCTTCCCACATCGGTACCATCTCGGCCACGGAAGCTCACTTTCGTGCAGCCTTCTTTCTGTTCAATGAACACAAGGGCGATTTTTGTACCCGTGATCGAACGCGGATAATTAATCAGGTCTTCGGTATCGGGCGGGAGGCCCCCCGTGTTGGGATAATCACTTAGGTAAACTTCGGTGTAGGAAATTTGACCCGTTTCGTCCTGCTTTAATCGTTCTAATGCCCGCCCGAGTAAGCGGAGCCGCCCTAAAGTCGATTGCTCAAAAAGGGAATCGTAAAGGTAATTGGCATTGGCCCCTTGGGCGGCCAATTCTTGGGCTAGTTGGAAGGTTTTCTCGCTGGTGGAAGAGTGTCGGAACCAACCGGTATCGGTCGCCAAGGCCATGAACAAATTCATGGCCATATCGCGGTTGAGCGGAACCTCGATGGCTTCCAAGGCTTCGCGAGCTAAACGTCCGGCAGCTTCTGCGGAAGTATCGACCAGACGCTCGCCTCCGAGATCATCTTGGGTTAAGTGATGATCGATCACGAAGCGACGGACCTTGGGACGGGCTTTCAGGAACTCCCCAAAATCACCAATTTGGGCCCAAGTGCCCGTATCGATGATTATGGCCGAATCGTAATTCTCGTACTCGGTCGAGGGCCAAACGAATTTCTGCACCCGAGAAGCATTGGGATTGAGGAATTCATATCGAGGTGGGATAGGTGAGGCGACCACAGCTTGGGCCGATTTCCCCAACGATTTTAATCCTTCCACTAAAGCCAATTGCGACCCGAGAGCATCCCCATCGGGCCGTACATGTGTGGCTACTAAAAACCTTTGTCCTCCCTTGACAAAAGCGACGAAATCGGACCATTTCGACATCGAAGAAATACCTTAAGTCAAAATAGTATTATAGAACCTTTGGTAGACCCTTCATTGAGAAAATCCCTTCCCCCGTGAAGTCCCGCCTGAGGAAGCCTATTCGCTGAAAGGGAACCTCATAAATCAATCTCATGATCTTAACGTGTCCAGTGTGTCAGGCAGGGAATTCCGCGCCCAATCAATGCCGACGCTGCAAAGCCGACCTGAGCTTGGTGTGGAATCTGGAATCGCAACGGCAATCTCTGTTGGGTCAGGTGCGAGTTTGCCTTGCGGAAAAAAATTATCCCCGCGCTTTGAACCTGTTGGCCGAGCTGGCCCAGTTACGATCCGATGTTGAGGTGGACAAACTCACCGCTGCGGTACGTTTACTCGCAGGGGATTTTGCCGGCGCGTGGTTGAGCCGCCCCCGAGAATAATATGGCAGATGTTGTATTGATTGTTGATGACGAAGAATCGGTTCGGAAAACCTTCCGAGAGTGGTTGGTGCAATCAAACCTAAATGTCGAAGTGATGGTCGCGGCCGATGTCGAGTCGGCCTTGAAAATCGCTGCGGAACACCCCATCGATTTGGCCATTTTAGATTGGAATTTGGGAAGCGGCTCCGATGGCCTGCAATTGCTCGAAGACCTGTTAGAATTTCGCCCCCACTTGGTGGCCATTCTGGTGACTGGCTTTGCTCATCAGGCCACGCCGTTGGAAGCCCTGCGGATGGGCATTCGCGATTACTTGGACAAAAACCAAGACCTAACCCGAGAAACGCTCGTGAGTTCGGTCCGCAAGCAATTGGAGCGAATTCGACCAGCCAAACGAGAACGGCAACTGCAACATAGTCTCAGGCAATTTCATGATGCCATCGAGAAGATGATGCCCCTTTTACAATCGGCCCGTGCGGTGAATAACTCCATGAGTTTACCCGCCACAGTCCGAGGGCTGATTCGCTTTTTGGTCGAGATCACCGAATCGCAAACGGGGGTTTTGGTGGCCCGTCACCATGCTCCAGATGGCCAAGAACATTATTTGGCCTTTCATGCAAATGGGGACCCCGTTACGGAACCGTTGGTTCCGTTTTCGCAATCGTTGGCCGCCACGATTCTCAGTTTGGGGGAAACCCAAGTGTTCGATCTGAATCCTTCGCAGTTTGCGCCGGCGCTTCCCCAACCTTTTGAACAGGGCCGTAAAACTGTGTTGGCCGTTCCGTTGAATGTTGCACCCACCACCCGAGTGGTCATCGAGTTATTCGATAAGCCCGAAGGTTACTCGGCCCATGATGAACGCTTGGTTCGCACCGCAGCCGATTTTGGGACCGAATTGCTCAAACAGGCGATTTCGGATCGGCAATCGAGTCGCTTGTTGGTCGATGCGCTCGAGGCGGCCCTTGATGCAAGTGAGCGTTTAGGCCAGCATCTCAGTACCCCTGTCGCGAATGCTCAAAGTGAACCAGTGGATGATCCCTTGAAAGCCGCGACCGAGGCCATTCGTCGCAATCTCAACCAAGATCGGAATAGCCCCATCGATGCCGAGACCACCATCAGTTTGGCAGAAACCATCCGCGAGATTGCCACTCAACATGGTTCACAAGCGGCCCGTCAATGCTTGCAGATTCTACAACAACTCCGCGTTTTGCTGGACTCGGTGAATCGGGATATATAGGAGTGGCAAACCGTGGCGGGGGCAAATAATTTCTTCGATCGCTTGTTGGAGCAGCTCCATTTATCCCAAATACTCACGGACCCGCACGCCACGGGGGCCGGTGTCAAAGTGGGAGTAATCGATTCGGGAATCGAGCAAAGTGTCATTCGCGAAAAGCACCCTCAATCGTTACCCATCACGGGAGTGATTTATCGCCCCGAGAGTGTGAAACCCCTTGCTTATGATGGTCATCAAAGCGGGCCTCATGGAACCGTCGTGGCAGATATTATTCTGACCCTTGCCCCCCAAGTGCAACTCTATTCGGTCGATGTGTTCGGTCCCAGTGGGGGCAGTGATGTCGAGACCGTCATTCGGGCGGTGCGCCATTGCCTTGATGAAGGAAAATGCCACATGATCAACCTCTCGTTGGGAGTGCCCGAATCGAAATTGATCCCGAACCAACGCCAGCAGTTTTTTCGGGTTATTGAAGAAGCCTACAATCGCGATGTGCTTGTCATTGCAGCGGCCGCGAACGATCACCCTTTGACCAAAAGTTACCCCGCTGTGTATTCGCCTCCTTTAATTTCCGTGAACAAGGGGATATTCTCGGACCCGTTAGAATTTATTTATCAGCACGATCATGCCATTGAATTTCAGGCCCACAGTCGGGGGTATCTCGGTCTGTTCACCCGCGAACCGGCCACAAGTTGGGCGGCCCCCCATCTGACGGGTATCTGTGCCCGTATCCTTTCGCTCCAACCAAATTTGAAACCGTTTGAAATGAAAACCTTGCTCTATTGGCTTTCCAAAACAAGGCGATCCTAAAGAGTCGGCCAACCTCAACAAGGCTTTCCAAGAAGACGATCCTCAACGAGGCTTTCCAAGAAGACGATCCCCAACGAGGCTTTCCCCATCATCACGACGCCCAATCATCACGATGCCGGATCAGGACATTCCTCAATGGTTCCCCCATTATTTTTACCGGATAGGTTTCCCTAACCCCTGACCTTTTGTTTCGATAGTTGCTCGCTTTTCAGAGAGTCCTAAGAAAATGGGATATGAAAATTGCATACTTGACCAATCAATACCCTCACGTTCGTCATACCTTTATTCGCCGTGAGATTGTCGCTTTGGAATCGTTAGGAGTGACGATTCATCGATATTCGGTGCGTCCCAGTGGTCAAGATGCCGTTGACCCTGCCGATATTGCAGAACGAGACAAAACGCAGGCGCTTCTCGCGGTGGGGAAAGTCTCCTTGTTCGGGGCCATGCTTGGTACAATCTTCACACGTCCCCTGCGATTTTTCGGGGCCTTGCGGACGGCCTGGCGATTGGGCAAGCGATCGGATCGCGGGAGACTGCGACACCTGATTTATCTGGCCGAGGCATGTCTGCTTGGCAGATGGTTAGCCAAAGAGCAAATCGAACATGTGCATGTCCATTTTGCAACCAACCCCGCTGCGGTGGCCTTGCTGTGCCAAAAACTCGGGGGACCACGTTATAG
>CAZFDX010000189.1:0-3193 GCA_964518325.1 uncultured Alcaligenaceae bacterium
GTATGAAACTTGGCTTGTTGTTGATGGTGGACTATATCCACATGATTACCACGAGCTTTTTCATGGCCATTCTTTTCTTCGGAGGCTGGCATTTCCCCGGCTTATCGAATATCGATGGGATCGCCGGGATCGTGCTCAAATTCGTCGTCCTTGGTGTGAAAGTCGGCGCTTTCTTGATGCTGTATCTGTTGGTTCGCTGGACGATTCCCCGATTCAAATTCGACCAACTCATGTCGTTGGCGTGGAATGTGATGATCCCCCTAGCCTTGATTAATTTGATTTGTGTGGCCTTTGTGTTGGAATTTGGGCTTTCCCCTTGGCTGCTCACGGTTACTTCGATCCTCAGTTTCTTCGGAGCTGCGATGATTAGTACCCGTGAGGTGCCTAATAAAAAGGTGCCGGTGACCCGTTCCGTCTCCCAAGAATTGGTCACCTCAAAATAGAACAAAACGAGATAGTTGCTATGACAAGTGATGATAAAAACGTTCGTTGGCTGGAGGAACCCAAAATTGGTTTTTGGGAACGGATGTATATTCCCGCGATCGTGGAAGGGCTTTCAACTACGGTGCGGCATATCGTTAAACCTCAGGTACAAACGGAACAATATCCCGAGCAAGAGCCGAAACTGCCCCCGAATTATCGAGGGGTGCATCGCTTAAATCGCGATTCGGAAGGTCGGGTTCGTTGTGTGGCCTGCTATATGTGTGCCACGGCGTGCCCCGCCCATTGCATCGATATTGTTGCGGCACCGGCCCCCAAGGAATGGAAGGATCGCGAAAAATATCCGGAAACCTTTGTGATCGACGAGCTGCGTTGCATCTATTGCGGCATGTGCGAGGAGGCCTGCCCCGTCGATGCGATTGAATTGACCACGCTGTATGATCTCACGGGACTGAGTCGGGAACAAATGATTTTCGACAAAGAAAAACTACTGAGTGTCTGGGACGAAACGACCAAAGCAGGGACGGACCCCGTGCGGACACGCGGTGGGAAATTGGGTCCTGCGGCAGAATTACCCGTAATCAGTTAATTAATAGAGTTGTGAATAATCGAGAATGGAAAACCAAACCACTGCGAATTGGACGGTACTGGCCCCAACGATTATCGGGGCCTTGGCACTGGCCTATCTCCTCCCCACTGCCAAACGCCGACCCCTGACTTTGGGCTATTTGGCTGGCACCTTGGCGATTGCCGGCGGAATTGTCTTTGCTTTGGCGGGTTATGGTCGGGACTTTCCCCTAACCGTCGAGGCGGGGCTTTTTGCGGCCTTTTCCTTATCGGCCATTACCTTTGCGGGTTTGATGATTACCCGAAGGAATCCCGCACGGGCGGCCCTGTGCTTTGCCCTTGTGGTGTTGAGTGTGTGTGGCCTGTTTCTGCTTTTGGCCGCCCCGTTCCTGATGGCAGCGACCATCATCATTTATGCGGGGGCGATTGTTGTGACCTTCTTGTTTGTGATTATGCTTTCACAACAGCAGGGGGTTTCTAATGCGGATGATCGATCCCGCGAACCTTATTTGGCCAGCGCGATTGGCTTTATCATTTTGGCCTCGTTATTGGTGGGGCTGCAACGGGTCTATGATTACCGCCAGTTCGATGCCGTGATTGCAAAGGCCGATCAACTGGCACAAGCTAAATCGTTACCCGTAGAATATGTGCCTTCGGTTCGGGGGGATTCGCCACGGGCATGGTTGGAAACCCAACCCACCTCGAAGGCGAAAGAGTTTTGTGAAGAAGTTCGCCAAGCCGTGGGACGGCTGAAATTGGGGGAACCGAAGGAGCCGAACTCGAAGGAGCTTCAGTTTTCCGAAGAGGTTCAAGAAGTGCTTGAGGCGGTCAACCTCCTGCAAGATTCACTGTTCAAAAGCGATGACCCGAGTGATTTTGAGGATGTGAAAAGAAACGCCGAAGTCATTCGAGATAACCTGAAGTATCTGAAACAAATTCGAGAAAGGGGCGATCGTCCCAACGATATTGTGATTTCGGACCGATCGTTGGTTCGTAGTGTGAATGACGAATCCGAAGCAAGGCAGCTCCCCGCTGCGAATGTCTCGGCGGTGGCCCGATCGTTGTTTTCTGATCATATTTTGGCGGTCGAAATGGCAGGCACGTTGTTGTTAATCGCCACCATAGGTGCCATTGCGATTGCGGGTCGATCTGGGAGAAAAGAATGATTCCCCTACCTTACTATTTGGCTGTTGGGGCAACCCTGTTTGCGATTGGGTTAATTGGTTTTCTCAGCAGACGAAATATGATCCTGATGTTTCTGTGTGCGGAATTGATGCTCCAAGGTGTGACCATCAATTTCGTGGCGTTTTCTCGACATCATGGGAATTTGCATGGACAAGTATTTACCATGTTCATTCTCACGGTGGCAGCCTGTGAAGCGGCGTTGGCGTTGGCCCTGTTTATTAGCCTGTATCGTACCAAACGCTCTCTGGATGTGAGCATTTGGCAAGATTTGCGCGAAGAGGGGCTTGAACCCAATCAGGATACCGAGAAAATCGATCCAGTCGAACCCGAAGTTTATCCCAAGTTACCCAAGGCCGGCGTGGCACCAACCCGAACGGAGGAGAGTACTCGTGCCTGATGTGGCATTACTTTTAACGCTAGTTCCGTTACTCCCTGTGATGGGCGCTTTATTAGCCTGTGTGTGTGGAGCATTCGGAAACCTTAGGAAATTCGCTCATGTTCCCGTGCTTTTGGGTACGGCAACTGCCTTTGCCTGTGCGCTGGGGGTAGTATCTCAATTGCCGGATCATCAGTATGTGATTTCCACGGCCTCGGTCGTTTGGTTTGGGATCGATACTTTCCAAGTCAATTTGGGACTCACGGCCGATACTCTCTCTGCGGCCATGATGCTCATTGTGACGTTCATTGGCTCTTGGATTGTTTTATTCTCGGTGGGGTACATGCATGGTTCGCCGGGGTATCCTCGCTATTTTGCCGTAGTGGGGTTGTTTATTGGTTCGATGTTACTCCTTGTATTGGGGAATAACTTTTTAACCCTGTTTGCAGGGTGGGAAGGTGTGGGGCTGTGTAGCTATTTGTTAGTGGGCTACTGGTATCATAAACCCAGTGCAGCCGATGCAGCCCGTAAGGCATTTTTGGTGACCCGACTCGGCGATGTGGGTTTAATTATTGGTATCTTCTTGCTGTGGTTTTTGACCGGTAAGGGGAGCCTTGATTTCAG
>CAZFDX010000190.1:0-2519 GCA_964518325.1 uncultured Alcaligenaceae bacterium
AGGCCGAACTGGTGATTGTGGTAGGGAAAAAAGGGCGCCATATTTCCGAGGCCCAAGCTATGGATCATGTGGCGGGCTATTGTGTCGGCCATGATGTTTCTGCCCGAGATTGGCAACTCGAAAAAGACGGCAAACAATGGATGGTTGGGAAAACCTTTGATACTTTTGCTCCGGTTGGTCCCGTTTTGGTTACCAAGGACGAGATTCCCGATCCGCATCGTTTAGGGATTCACTTCCGCTTGAACGGGAAAACGATGCAGTCGAGCAATACCGAACAAATGATCTTCTCGGTGGCGCAAATTATTGCCTATATTTCGATTGTCTTCACGTTGGAACCGGGTGATCTGATCTTTACGGGGACCCCTCCCGGAATCGGACATGCGTTGAATCCGCCTGTCTACCTTAAAGCCGGTGATGTGGCCGAGGTCGAGATCGAAAAACTTGGTATTTTGCGTAACCCAGTGGTGGCGGAATAATCGTGCCTGCAACCTTTTTTTTGTGGAATGCCCAAACCAATTCAGGGGCTTGGCTTGATCTGAAGGACTTGCCCCCTTCCTCTCGGGAGCTTCCCGAAGGGGCCATCTGTTGGATCGATTTGCAATCACCTTCGCCGAATGAATTGGAACGAGTTTTCACCCAATTTCTTCCGATCCATCCCCTTTCGATTGAGGATATTACCCGATTGCAACGCCAACCCGATGAGGCCCCCCACTTCTCCAAGGTTGAAGAATTTCCCGATTATCTTTTGGTGATTGTTAACCCTTTGGAACCGAACCAACTCGATAGCGAATCGGGCTGTGTGCATGGCCAATTCTCGGCCGTGCTGACTCATTCGGTTCTGATTACCCATCATACCGGAGACTCGATTCTCACCCAACATGTGCGAGAATCGTTGCAAAAGAATCCCCAACAGGCAAACCGTGGGCCCGATTATCTTTTGCATTTGTTGCTCGATAATATGGTCGATCAATACGCCCCGACGGTGGATACCATTCTGGAAGAGCTGGACGAAATTGAATCGATCATCTTTCAAGAGCCAAGTTCCATCACATTAAACCGGCTCCTTCTTTTGAAACGTCGCATTGTTCATCTGCGTAAAACCCTGATTATGGAGCGCGAAGTTTTAGCTCGTTTAATCCGTGGCGAGTTTGAATTGGTCGATGATCGCGAAGTGGCCTACTACCGGAATGTTTATGACCATTTGGTTCGTTATGCCGAGTTGCTGGAAACTTCTCGGGAAATGGTTTCGGACCTTATGCAAACCCAATTGGCAGCCGTTTCTAACCGCCGCAACGGGGTCATGAAAGGGTTAGACACCATCTCGACGATCATTTTGCCGATGACGCTGATTTCTGGCATTTATGGGATGAACTTCGAGTTTATGCCGGAACTCAAATGGGTGATTGGGTATCCCCTTGCTTTGAGTATGATGGTGCTAGCCGCTGCCGTTTCTCTGTACTTTTTTAGGCGGCAAAAATGGATTTAGAGCCAGCCCAAGGAGAGGGGGGGCGTTCACTATCCACGCTGGTAATTTTCGCTGCGGACGATCGGGCTTTTTCGGGGTCAGGCAACCACCTCGAAACCCCTCTCGAATACCCCTCTCCGAGCTTGCGAAGGTCTCGGGAACGAGTTTTTTCGATATTGTTCTTAAATTATTATCTACAAAGGGTTTGTGTTAGTGCAATTCTGTGGGCTTTGCCTATCATTTTCGGGTCGTTCTCCGTAAAATAAGAAAAGGAATTTGTGAGAAATTTCCAGACCATTTCGCACAGGTTTTTCGCCCCAAAAATAATCGAGAACATTTATGGCCAGTGACCTTGTCCTTAACGAAGGTTCGGTATCGTCCGCGAGCAATTATGACGAAAGCAACATTCAGGTTTTACGCAACCGCGATCATATCCGTGCCCGCCCTGGAACTTATATCCCCGATACAGGCGTACAGGGATTGCACCACCTTGTTTATGAATTAACCTACAACTCGGTGGATGAACATCTGGCAGGGTATTGCAAAAACATCTCGGTGACGATTCATCCTGATGGATCGCTGACGGTATCGGATGATGGGCGGGGCATTCCCGTTGAAATGCATCCGATCGAAGGAAGACCCACGCTTGAGGTGGTGATGACAACCGTCGGGGCAGGGGGAAAGTTCGACAACAACGCTTACAAAACCTCGGCTGGTTTGAACGGTATGGGGGCCAAGGCCGTGACCGCGTTAAGCGAACTGACTCGGGTGGAAGTATTCCGCGATAAGAAAGCCTACCGCATGGATTTTGATCGTGGGATCGCTGCGACCGAACTGAAGGAACTTGGCCCAGCCGTGCAGACCGGTACGCATGTGACCTTCTGGCCCGATAAGGAAATTTTCAAGGATGCCCAATTCGATTTTGAAACCCTTGAAAACCGGATGCGGGAACTGGCTTTTCTGAATCGAGGCCTGACAATCCACTTAAAAGATGAACGAGAAAATCGCGAATCGAAATTCTATTTTGAAGGGGGCGTTTCGGAATTTGTTCAAT
>CAZFDX010000191.1:0-5495 GCA_964518325.1 uncultured Alcaligenaceae bacterium
ACGCTCGGCGTGCAGGTAACAGGTGTTCGGAACATAGGTTGACTACAAGAGGAACCAACAGTCGGTGGGGTGGGAAACGTGGTTAAGGGAGCTTGAACCTCGACTGAGTCACGAGCGATCGTGCCTCCACTAGCCCGAGCAAATCCGCGTGCTCTGTGATCCGTGGTGATTCCACTCACTCCAATTAAACCCGCTAGGTCGTTGAAATCCGCATTGCTGCCCGCGTTAATCAGTGGGCTTCCCGATAGAGGAAGCATGGTCAGTGTCGAACCACCGTTATTAGAGAGCGGTCCCAAAAGCGGGTCGGTCCCTGCCGCCAAATTTCCTGTACCCGTTCCAAATGTTCCACTCGGATTCCGTACAAGACTATAGTCGCGGGTCACTGTGGTACCAGATACCGCACTGGCATCGGTCACACCCGTGGCACTCCCTCCGCCGACGTTATTGGCGATCACCGAATTCGAGATCAGGGCCGATCCCCCAGCAACCACAACACCGGCTGCCACGTTTGATGTAAAGCTGGTGTTGTTGGCAATGGTTACGTTTGCCAAATCAATCGACGAACTCGAACCCGCAAAACCCGAGTAAATCGCTCCTCCCTGTGCTGAACCTCCCACAACGTTGTTGCTGGTGATGGTCACATTCACAAGAGTTAAGTCGCTTGTATCTCTCACACCAATGGCCGCCCCTCCAAAGGAGGAGCCATTACCTGTGAGGGTGCTGTTGTACATTGTCAACGAGCCACCGAGACTGGACCCATCGACTCGAATGCCCCCCCCTAAAAATCCACTTAGGCCATTCGAGATTGTCACATTATTCAGTATCAAGGTACCATCGCTCACCCGAAGAATGCGGAATGCAGGGGCAGAAGTTGCCCGTTGAATCACTGCACCGTTCCCGTTGATGGTTAATGAAAATCCCCCATCGCTGGTGATCGTGTTTAACCCTGTGTCACCCGCTGCCCCATCGACACTCGCTGCAGTAGTCAGCGTGTAAGTGCCGTTGGGGGCCAAGTTGATGACATCGTCCTCGTTATTACTGTTGGCCGTCGCAATGGCAGTATTCAGGGCGGTAATATCACCATCAGCGATGTTGAAGACTGCTGGTACTTCGCGATTTTCCAAGGCCTCGAGGAATAACCGAGTCGCCCATTTGGTCCCAAGTTTCATCATGCATACTCCGCACAATTCTCTTGTGTGGGATGCTGTGTGACCAAAACTCTCGTCACATTTCTTATCAGCATCTCAATTAAGAGAATTGAGATAATAGATATAATTGGTATAGGCGGTATAATCGTCTCGCCGGATAATCGTTATCCTTTCACCAGAATACCAATCTACTAGTGGTCTTCAAATTGGAAAGAATAGGTAGATTCCGAGGAATACTAAGAATGTAATATACCTAGCCTTTCTCTTGCAATAGGGAAATTTCATCAATTCCCTTAGAGAGAATCAGATGATTCAAGACTTGTATCAATCAGGATGGCTACAATCTGATTTCCTGAAGCGATTCCGATAATCTGAAAAGTCCGATTTCGATTTGCAATCGGCTCGTTTCCTGAGGACTACCAACTTTTGAGAATATCTGAAAGAGTTTGATCGATCGGGATTTGGGGAATCCAACCTGTCGTTTCCGAGATTTTGCGAATCGATCCCGAACTCAAAGCCACATCGTTTCTTCGAGAAGGGTCCATCATCTCAACAATCTCGACTTGAATTTGTGCCATATCGATCAAACGATGGAGGATATCCCGCATTAAATAAGTTTGTCCCGAAGCCGCGTTGTAGACTTCTCCCGTTTTTCCGAATTTCAACAATTTGATATATGCCTCGCACATATCGCGAACATCGGTAAAATCTCGGATACTATTGAGATTCCCAGTCCTGAGGATCGGAGGTTGCGCCCCTTTCTTGATGGCAGCAATTTGCCGTGCAAAATTGGGAATGGCATAATCCGTGGATTGATTTGGTCCGATTTGATTGAACGGCCGAACTCGGACCACATCTAATCCCGGAAAACGAGTTGATTGGTAGGCCAGCATTTCTGCGGCTGCTTTGCTCGATGCATAGGGGCTAGCAGGCTTCAGGGGGTCCGATTCATCAAAAGGTAGCCCCGTGTTGTTGGCATCCCCGTAAACCAAACCAGTGGATAAGTAAAGAATGCGACACGACAGTTTCAATTCCCAAACCAAGTCGAATAGAATTTGAGTGGCATTAAAATTCGTTGCCCATGTTGCATGGGGGTCTCGAAAAGAAACCGCTGGATTCGGTTGACCCGCCACATGAAAAATCCACTCCGGCCGAGACCATTCGAGCAGTGCTTTGAACTCCTCATATTTGGTGAGTTCAGCCGACTTGTAGGGATAGTGACAAACCATTTCTCGGCGACCTGTCCCAAAAACCTCATAGCCCTGATTTTGTAGGGTGCTAATGAGGTAGGAGCCGACAAAACCAGTGGAACCAGTCACCAAGCAACGCATCTTCGGTATTACCCCCGATTCTGCGAGTTACGCTGAATGTCCGCATCGACCATCATCTTCACTAATTGTGGGAAACTGACTTTCGGTTGCCAGCCCAGTTTCTTTTTCGCTTTTGTCGGATCGCCCAAAAGAAGATCGACTTCAGCGGGACGCATAAAGGCAGGGTCTTGAACCACATATTTCTTCCAATCTAACCCCACATGATCAAAAGCGATTTCGATTAATTCTTTCACAGTGTGGGTTTCACCAGTTGCAATCACATAATCATCGGGGGTATCTTGTTGGAGCATCAACCACATGGCTTCGACATAATCCCCAGCAAAACCCCAATCTCGTTTGGCATCGAGATTGCCCATGCGCAATTCGTTCTGAAGCCCCAGTTTAATGCGAGCCACACCATGAGACACTTTTCGCGTCACGAATTCGATTCCCCGTCGGGGGCTTTCGTGATTGAATAGAATCCCCGAGACACAAAACATGTCGTAGCTTTCTCGATAATTCACCGTGATCCAGTGACCATAAACTTTCGCTACACCATAGGGGCTTCTCGGATAGAAAGGGGTGGTCTCCTTTTGCGGCGTTTCTTGGACTTTGCCAAACATTTCTGAAGAAGAGGCTTGATAGAACCGAATCTTCTTCGGATTTAACAGGCGAATCGCATCCAGCACCCGTGTCACCCCAACGGCTGTAAATTCACTTGTTAATACGGGTTGTTTCCAACTCAAGGGAACAAAACTCATCGCAGCGAGGTTATAAACCTCGTCGGGATCGGTTTGCTTGAGAACATCGATAATCGAAAGTTGATCGAGTAAGTCTGCTTGATGGAGTGTGATTTTAGAACGGAGATGATCGATTCGCTCGAAATTTTCCAGACTCGATCGACGGACCACTCCATGGACCTGATACCCTTTCTCGAGTAAAAATTCCGCGAGGTAACTTCCATCCTGACCCGTAATTCCAGTAATTAAGGCAGTCTTCGCCATGTACTTACACTCCTAAAGATGGAAGAGATATAGCGAGTTTAGTGAATCTTGGCTATACCAATTTCTTCCCATCTGGGTCTACCCAATGCGTTAAGATAGGTAAGTGAGATTATTGTAACTCGATTATGTTCGTTTCCACACTTGAACATACTTTCACCGAATCCCATTCGTTCTTTACCCGTTTCACTACCTACCTATTTGGGCGTGAAGGTCTGGCAGATGAGTCAGATGGAGTTTTTCTCGACTTCATAAAGGCTAAGGACGGAAAAAAACGAACATCATTGGCAACTCAAGCATCATGGAGGAAACGAACATTGTCGGCGACTCAGGCATCATGAAGAAAACATAAATCGTGGGTGATTCAAAAAATGTCAGAGGTTCAAAGATCGTCTCAGAATCGAAGCTCGTTCATCAGAGCCTTTCAGGACAATCGGCGAATTTTTGTATAATTTGGTTATCTTTGTGGTTTGGTTAACCATCCATTTGTAGGGGTGCTAACTCACCACATTATTTACAGGATGCATTTTATGATTACATTGCGTTTACCTGATGGATCGACCCGTCAGGTGGCAAAAGGCACTCGCGCTCGTGAGGTGGCGGAGTCGATTGGTAAACGACTGGCCCAAGCTGCGATTGCTGCGAAAGTGAATGGCGAAATTGTTGATTTGGATCGGGAATTACCCAGTGATCCTTCCGAATCGAGTTTCCAAATTCTCACCGAGACAGACCCTGAAAGTTTAGGTGTCCTAAGACATTCCTGTGCCCACATCATGGCTCGGGCCATTCTCCGACTTTTTCCGGGCGCCCAATTAGCTTTTGGTCCCGCTCTGGCTAATCGATTTTATTACGACATCGATTCTCCCACTCCAATTACGGAAAGCGATTTTCCCCGTATTGAAGCCGAGATGAAAAAGATTGTTCAAGCCGCCGAGCCTTTCGAGCGTTTTGAACGATCGGTGGAAGAAGGCCGTGCCCTCTGTCAGGAGATGGGGCAAGGTTACAAAGTCGAACATATCGACGACGAATTAGGGAAATACGGAACCGTCAGTTTCTATCGCCAAGGGGAATTTATCGA
Organism: uncultured Alcaligenaceae bacterium; assembly: GCA_964518325.1. Lineage (GTDB taxonomy): Bacteria > Planctomycetota > Planctomycetia > Gemmatales > Gemmataceae > SKW135. The sequence continues at coordinate 4,538 of CAZFDX010000191.1, forward strand.
TCTATGTCGTGGGCCTCATATCCCTCATGCAGGAAAAGTGGGTGCCTTCAAGCTCCTGAACATCGCCGGTGCCTATTGGAAAAACGATAGTTCCCGCAAACAACTCCAACGGCTTTATGCGACCGCTTTCTTCTCTCAGAAAGACCTCGATGCTTACCTACAACAACTCGAAGAAGCCAAAAAACGCGATCACCGAGTTCTCGGAAAAAATCTGAGACTGTTCACCATTAGCCAAGATGCAGGCCAAGGATTGATCCTTTGGATGCCCAAAGGGGCTACAATTCGATCGATCTTAGAAAGTTTCATCAAAGAGGAATTATTGAAACGGGGTTATTCTCCAGTCTACACCCCGCATATTGGCAAACTCGACCTCTATCGCACGAGCGGGCATTTCCCGTATTATCGAGATGCCCAATATCCCCCCCTCTTCATGAATCCCGTGAGCCAAACGATTGATGTTTGGTTGAACTTGTTAGAGAAAAATCATCTTTCGGTCGAGAGAGAACAAGGATTTTTGAATCTCATCGAGTCGATGTCGCAGGGCGAGTTCCCCTCGGGTGAGGATGATAATAAACAATTTCCTTGGGGGCAATTATCTCTGGGTCTTCGTAGCCTGTGGCTGGAATATCGACAGGCCAATAATGTTGAAGAGAAGAAAAAAGCGATTCTCAGTTACATGCACGAGCAAGAGGGGTATCTGCTCAAACCCATGAATTGCCCGCACCACATTCAAATTTATAAAGCCCAGAATCGCTCCTATCGTGATCTGCCCGTTCGATTAGCCGAATTTGGGACTGTCTATCGCTTTGAGCAATCCGGAGAATTAGGGGGCCTCACACGGGTTCGCGGGTTCACTCAGGACGATGCCCATATTTTTGTCACTCCCGAGCAAGTAGAATTTGAACTGAAGATGAACATCGAATTGGTTTTGTACATCTTCAAGACCTTGGGCCTGAAC
>CAZFDX010000192.1:0-1841 GCA_964518325.1 uncultured Alcaligenaceae bacterium
CCTGGAGAAATATAAAAATGAACGTAAGCGAGGGGTCACTACCGCGCGGAATGACAGCAAACCAAAGGGTTTTTTTCCCACATTCGTCGGACGATCGCAAACATCTACGTGGCCTCCCCCCGCCGGAGTTTTTCAACGGGCACCGGCGGCATGAAAGAATGTAGTACCAATTTTTCCATAACCGTGCCCCCTGGAAAGGGAACTTGCCCCGACAAGATGTAGTAGAAGGTACAGCCTAGCGAATAAATATCCGAGCGATGATCGACTTCACGATGATTGCGAGCTTGTTCGGGTGAAAGATAATCCGGCGTGCCCATCACTGTGTTTTGCCCATGAGCGGTCGAGTCCCCGCTGACTTCCCCTTCTTTAACGGTTGCTAAAGCCAAGCCAAAATCGAGTATTTTTACTTGGGCATGGGGTTCCGTTGTGCCTTCTTTGGCTACCAAGAGATTCGCAGGCTTAATATCACGATGAACAATCCCCCGTTTATGGGCATAATCAAGGCCCAAAGCGGCCTGACGAATGTACTCGCACGCCTGAGAGATGGGTAAGGGGCCATTCGTTTTCACTAATGTGGAAAGGTTCGCTCCATCCACAAATTCCAAAACAATAAAGGTGCGTCCATTCAGTGTATTCGCATCATAGGCCGCCACGATATTGGGATGGGTCAGCCGACCAATGGCCCGCATTTCTTTCTCGAACAGAGAACGGGCTTTGGGGGTTTTCACCATTTCGGGGGACAAGACCTTCAGGGCTACGATTCGCCCCATGGCCCGATGTTCGGCCTTATAGACTCGTCCCATGCCTCCCCGACCAATCTCATCGAGAATGTAGTATTGACCTAAAATAAACCCATCATGGCGACCCGCCAGAAGTCGTTCCGCTTGAAACCGAGTGAGTTTTCCATCTTGAACAAGTTGTCGGGCCACGATTTTAGAGCGATCGGTTGGAGGAACCCGTTTCAGCGCCTCCTTCAGTTCTTCTTCAGAGAGTAACCCGCTTGCCAATATGGTTTGCAGAAAAGCCTCTTTCTCGGGTCTCGGTGTCGGTTTCGGCATCGTAGTTCTAAACAAAACCTTTCAAGTCACGCTTGTTAATCATTATGGGAACGAACTTATGGCGATGCCAACCTCGTTCGGTTTTTTTTCGGAGCTTTTGGTTGAGGCAGTTCGTTTCTCATTCCGTGAAAAACTCAACCTCTTGGTTTTGTGGAATCCCGTGGACGAAATCGGAGAACGGGTGAACAATGAGGCGAAAGCTCAAAGAGTTCAGATGGACTGTGTTCCACCGTAAACTTCGGGTTCTCATATGCTCCCGATAGTCGGAACTTCTCACCGCTCGGAATAAATATCGTTTGCTCCGCCAAATCCATAAGTCCGGCGTATCCGGTGCTATGCGAATATCATCTGCTAAACGATAAGCAAAGACGAGCAATGCAATGGATGAGGGACCGAATTTCACTTGCCAGCGCTCGAGTGATTCAATGTCGCCCCGATCGACCCAATTTTGCCATGTGAAGTTTTTTCTCGCTCCTTTCCCCGTCGGGTATTTTCGACCTTTGATGTCAATCAGAAGTTGCGATCCATTGGGAGTACTGACAACAAAATCCAGTGATTTGATCGGTTCATCATCAAAGTGAGTTCGGCGAGTTTCATCGGTGGCAAGGTAACCCCACCTTCGATCGCGAAGATAGGCTTCAAAGGCCGCTTCGTAGGGGTTGTCTCTTTTCATGGGGGGTGGTTCGATTCTTGATTATCTCTCATTGTAGTTGTATTCCAGAGTGTGTTGTCTTTATTACAAGAAATACAATCATTGAACCTATGTTAAAATATCGACTCGTT